>JAUWTX010000266.1 GCA_030614505.1 Desulfuromonadales bacterium | reverse complement strand
GCGCAAAACGAGGCAGAACTGGCTGAAAAAACGCGTGAACAGTTGCATAACATCATTGCAAAAGAAACGGAACTGATGGAGGAGGAAATCGTTCATCCTCCAAAGGTTGAGGTTCATCACGGCGACGCTGCACCGGTGATTCTCAGTGTTGCTGATCGTCTGGATGTCGATATGATCATTCTCGGCAGCCATAGCAAGGGCAAGCTGCATTACGCCTTTTTAGGTAGCGCGGCCGAAAAGATTTTACGCAAAACGCATCGGACTGTTGTTATTGTCCCTCCAGTGAGTGGCAGCTAGTCCACAATAAAATATCGTGTAAAAAGCCCGCCCTCAGTTATCATCGGGGGCGGGCTAATATTTACGTAAGGCTTACCTGATGAATTATGACAGTTGGTTACTCTTCACTTCGATTGCGCTCATAGCAACGATTACTCCGGGCCCTGCGATTCTCCTTGTGTCAACCCACAGTGTTACCTTCGGTACGAAGTACTCAGTTGCCACCATGATCGGCAATGTCACAGGGTTATTTATTTTGTCGCTGCTTTCCGTTCTTGGCCTGAGTGCAATCATTCTTCATTCTGCACCGATATTTTTTGCCGTGAAGATGATCGGAGCTGGCTACCTGGTTTTTCTGGGATGGAAACTCTGGAGGAATGGTTTTGGCCTCGAGGCGATTCGGACTGTCGAAAATGACGATGTGCGGAGCAGTCCCAACATTGTGAAGCTTTATGCCAATGGCCTGCTGGTGGCTCTCAGCAACCCTAAAGCTATCGCTTTTACGACGGCGCTTTTTCCACAATTTATCCAACCTGATCGGTCGATGATCCAACAATTCAGCATCCTGATTGTTACCTTCATGTTTCTGTCGTTTATCTGTTTGTATGGCTATGCAATTATGGCCGAAGGGACCAGGAAACGTTCTGCGCAGATCAGGTTGCCCGGTATTATGAGCAAAGTGTTTGGTTGTGTATTTGTCGGATCTGGAATTTTTCTGGCGACGGCAACTCAGAAATAATCAAACCCAACCCAGATTTGAGGTGTTCTTATGATCGCTCAATACAAAACCCTTCTTTATGCAACCGATTTGACTGAAAATGCCGCCCACGCATTTAAGCATGCGATCTCCCTGGCCAAAGCGTATAACGCTCAAGTTCACATTCTTCACATGATGCAGGAAATGGATGCAGCCGTTGTGAGTTATGTGGCAAGTGTTATGGGAGATGATCGGTTTACTGGTATGGAACTGGATCACGAGAAAGAAATGCGTGAGCAAATAAGTAAAAAGCTTGATCTCTTTGCCGCAGAAGAATTGGCTGAGTATCCTGATGAACTGGCAAGAGTGGCCTCAGTTGCTGTTCATCATGGCAATCCGGTAGCTGGTATCCTTGCCGAGGCAGACCGTCTCTCAGCTGATATGATCGTTATGGGGACGCACGGCAAAGGGCCGTTGCGTTATGCTTTCCTAGGCAGTGTTGCCGAAAAAGTATTGCGTAAAACCCACCGACCGGTCTTGATTGTGCCTCTGGGGGATTGAAAGAAGTTATTGTGGCGAGCAGACTCTCCGAAGAGACAGTTTTCTCTTGACATAGATAACCAGAATGGTTATATTGCTTTCGCAGAACAATGCTTTTGCATGTTCTCCCTCCTAGGTAAAACCTAGAAACCCGTTGCCCCGCAGTCACCCCCCTGACTGTGGGGCTTTTTTTAAAAGCAGTGGTTCTAATTCGTCTCTTCGCTGATCCTGCTTTCCTTCTCCTGCATTGTCAGGGCGCGTACCATGGTCAACCATGTACAGCCTTGCCAAAAGCACCGAGTGCTGCTTCCTTGAATGCTTCGCTTAGTGTCGGGTGGGCGTGCATCGTCAAGGCGATATCCTCAATACTGCCGTCAAAGGCCATGATGGTGACCGCTTCACTGATCAATTCAGAGGCGAAAGGGCCAATGATGTGCACGCCGAGAATCCGGCCACTTTCCGGGTTGGCCAGAACCTTGACGAAGCCGTCGACGTTGTCCATGGCGCGAGCACGACCACTGGCCATGAAGGGAAAGCGACCAACCTTATAGGGTGTCTCCTGCTCCTTGAGTTGTTCCTCGGTGGCACCTATCGATGCAGCTTCCGGGTGGGTGTAGACAACCCCGGGAATCAGATTGTAATCAACAGCAGGGTTCTCGCCTGCCAGTTGTTCAGCAAACACCACGCCTTCATCCATGGCTTTGTGAGCCAGCATCGGGCCGTGGATCAGGTCGCCGATAGCAAAGATGTTCGGCACGTTGGTCTGGTAGTTATTATCAACCACGATACGACCGGTTTCGTCCAGGCTGACCCCTGATTCATCAAGCCCCAGTCCTTCAATACACGGTTTGCGTCCGACAGCCACCAGAACTTTGTCACAACTCAACGATTCTTCGATTTTTCCTTCAAGCTTGAGGATGATACCCTGCTCGGTTTTCTCCATCCCGGCGACTTTCGTCCCGGCATGAATCGTCATTCCTTGCTTTTTCAGACTTTTCAACAAGGCTGTCGTCACTTCTTTGTCGGTGCTCGGCAGCATCTCTTCGAGCATTTCGACGACAGTTACTTTGGAGCCGAGTCGTGGCCAGACCGAACCGAGTTCCAGACCGATATAACCGCCACCGATTACGACCAGGTGTTCTGGGACAGCATTGTATTCCAGGGCATCACGAGCCTGTCCGACCTGGTTGCCATCTTGGGGTAGTCCTGGGATGTCAATCGCAACGCTGCCGGTTGCCAGTAGAATGCGTTTCCCTTGGATTATCTGTTCATTGCTATCTGTCGTTGCAACAACCTGTAGCGAGCCACCTGTTGCAGGAGAACCAATGCGTCCGGTGCCTGTGATCAGAGTAATCTGGTTCTTTTTAAACAAACTGGCAATGCCACGGGTCAAGCGTGTGATGATGTCCTGTTTGCGCTTCATCATCTTGCTGAGGTCAAGTGATGGAGGCTCCACCAAAATACCGTGACCGGCAAACTTGTCGCGGGCCTGAACAAAAAGTTCACTCGAATCGAGCAATGCTTTACTCGGAATGCATCCTTCGTTGAGGCATGTACCGCCAAGGGCCTTACGCTTTTCGATGACGGCAACAGTAGAACCAAGTTGGGCAGCACGAATCGCGGCGACATAGCCGCCAGGGCCGCCGCCGATGATGATCAGATCATATATTTCACTCATTTAAAACTCCGGGGGAATAGTGGCGCGTGGCGTGTGACGCGTGGCGCGGGAAAACAAAAATATTTTTGGCAAAGACTTCTGCGGAGAGTACCTCGTGAAAAATCTCTATGCTTAGCATTGTCGCGCCACGCGCTACCCGCCACGTGAGCTCATCAGAGCTCTAAAAATAACTCCGAAGGATCCTCAATATACTCTTTGATCAGCTTTAGAAAACCAACAGCCTCACGACCGTCGATGATACGATG
>JAUWTX010000027.1 GCA_030614505.1 Desulfuromonadales bacterium | reverse complement strand
TGATGGAGCAGACATTAACTTCGCTCAGTTGAACGTCGCGGATACCAGTGGCGACGGAGTCGTGGTGAGCGATACCGGTAATGGACTGCTGACCATCGAGGACGGCACTATCTACAATACAGCCGGACTGGGCATCAATGTCACCAATGGCAGCATAACTGTCGACGGAGTCATCTTTGATGATATCGGCACTGACGGCATCTCGGTGGAAACCAACGATGGTGGTACCTACTCTGCCGATCTGAGCACCAACACCATGACGAATGTAGCTGGACGCGGCGTAGCACTGACCGCTTACAACTCGTCTACGCTGACTGCCACCATGACCGACAACAACATTACTTCAACAGACCATGCCCTGGAGGCAACGGACACCGATCCTAGCAGTGTCGATCCGGACGCCGGAACCATCAACTTCTCGGGGAGCGGCAACACTTACAACTCCGCGACGGTTCCAGCGGTCATCTTCAACGGCAGCGGTTCAACCATCAACATCAACCAGGTGGACAACATGACCGTGCTTGGTGATGGCGGCGTGGTTTACAACACTGTCAACTTCGCGGCAGCTGGCGGTGAGATTACCGTCGGCAGCATGGCTAACCCGGTAACTGGTGCAGGTGTAACAATCTACAACTCCACGGGGAGCCTGAGCCTCGACACGCTGGATGTCTACAGTGACGGCGCTGGCGTGATTATCTACAACAGCGCCGGCAGCATAGATCTCGGTGCTGTGAATATCAACACGAATGGCGGCGTTGGCCTCGACGTATCTGATGCCGATGCGGCTGGTTTCACCATTACTACCGCTAGTGGTTCAATTGACACCGTCGGTGAAGCCGCTCTGGACCTGGATGGCACCACGGGGGGCACCCTGACGGCCAACATCACCCTGGACAGCGTGGCATCCTACAACAGCGCTGTAGAAGGTGTGTTCATTGATACGGTTGCTGGGACCATAGACCTGGGGGCCGCCGGTTCCGTAACGGTCTATAACAGTGCATCTCAAGGCATCACCATGAACAACTCATCTGCAGACGTCACTCTGAGTAATGTCGATATTGATGGTGTAACCGGTCATGGTATCAACGCCAATAACAACACGGGCAGCCTGACGATCAACGGTGGCACCGTAAACGACACGACTGTATTTGGTGTCAATGTCCGTGATACTGACTTAACGATCGATGGTCTGACCATCAGTAATACGGGCACAACAGGCCTGTTTGTTTGGAGTCAGGATGATGGCCTCGCACATGAGGTCGGCCTGAGTAACCTCACCGTTTATAATACTGGCCTTGTTACTACCAATGGTGAAGGGATCAACATCACAGCTGCAGGTGGTCAACCAACCATGTACGTGACAGCTTTCGACAACATCAGTGTTACCGATACGGGAGCTACAAGTGCTCAGGATATCATCGTCAATAATGTTACGTTCGATGCCAGTGGTACTGCTGGTTCGGGCACCCAGGTTGTTGGTGGTTCGGTTGCCAGTTACAATGCTGCCGGGATTGGTATTAACTTTACCAGCGTATCAGGTGACCTTGCTCTGAGCAGCATGACCGTTAACAATTCAGGAAACGACGGTATAAATATTGATAATTCCTCGGTAGATATTGATCTGGGTAGTCTGGATGTTAACTTGACCGGGTCAGAGGGATTGGTTGTTGATACCTACAGTGGCACCTTAACGGTCAATTCGGGGACGATTTATAATACAGCCACTGATGGTATTGAAGTAAATGATCTCACTGGAGACCTTACCTTCAACAACCTGACTGTTGCCAACCAGAATGCCCCTCTCGCACCACCTACCGGATCAGGGATTTTTGTCAACAATGCCGTCACAGGTGGGACAATATCCTTGTACAACACAACAATCACGAATTATTCGGCAAGTGGTGTACATGTTGATAATACGACCCTGATCGCTGACGACCTGACAATGGACACTGTCGGCAGAGAAGGTTTGTTAGTGGTGGATTCAACAGCGACCATCACGAATTCAGCGATCCTGAATACGACTGAGGAAAATATTTATTCTTTGAATTCCGATCTCACTGTGGTGGGTAGCACAATGTATAATTCCGGGGCGCTGGGTCTAGTCAGCACCGGTGTCTATATTGGTGTCAACGATGGTGGAAGTTATAACGCTGCAATTATTGACAGTTCGGTGACAGATGCAGCGAATGACGCTATTGGAGTACAAGTAACATCTGGAACACTTGATCTCCAAGTTTACAACAGTGCAGCACTGTCAGGAACGGGTGTTGGTATTGCGCTCGCTCCGAATCCAGGAACCATCAACCTGGCCTGCGATCCTACCAAGTCTCCATGTGATGTTACGGTAGATGGGACTACGTCGGCGACAGGAACTGGAGTGACACTCGCGCAACAGGTGTTGTTCGCTGATAATCCGGATGCTACGTTTACTACTAACGTGTTGAATACCCCGGTCGACATCTACAACGCAGCAAGCCTCGGCTTCTAAACCGAACATACATTGTTTTATCAGGCCCGGGAGAAATCCCGGGCCTTTCTTTTTCAGGAACAGGGGACAGGCACCTGCGGAGCCAGCCCCCCCCATACTGCTAATAGCAATTGTAGAAAGATCATCAAAAAGCTTATGATAGTCCACATGTCTTTCAGAACACTTACAAATATATCCATTCTCTTGCTTATCTCTCTTCTCTGCGCCTGCGCTCCTGCCAGTCAGAAGAGGATTGAACCTACACCGATAAGTACCGAAAAACAGGTCGGCGTAGTCGGCCAGGTCACCGACAACCACAGCAATCCAGCAACCGGTGCCTACATCTACGCGTACCGCAATCCACGCGGCAACCTGCGAGGCCCGGCCGACTTCGAGGCGCTTGTTGATACAAACGGCCGATACTTCCTGGACCTGGTCGAAGGTGACTACTACCTGGTAGCACGCATGCGTCACTCCGGTGCTGATGCCGGACCACCCAAGACCGGCGACGCCTGGGCACTACCAGCGAAGAACCCGGTAACAGTTAAGCCCGGAGAGGTCACAACCATCAATTTCGTCCTCCAGGGCGTTGCCCAGCCAATGCTGATGCGCGAGGGCACTCTGACCAGCGGTGACACCGGCTTCACCGGCCTGTTGGTCGATGACGATAATCAGCCGCTTTCCGGTGCCTTCGTCATAGCTTAACCAGATGCTGATTTCCAACGCATGCCCGAGGCGACTTCGCCATCAGTCGGTGACGATGGCCGTTTCCATCTCTATGTTGAACGTGCCGGCCAATGGTGTCTCGCTGCCCGCACCCGTACTCGCGGCCAGCCGATTGCAGGTGAGCTTTATGGTCTGTTGGGAACAAAGGAATCCGGTTGCCGCAACGCCGTATCAGGGAAGGTTATTGATATAGGTACAATTCGTTTGACACCCTATAGACAATGACAACCCCTGGGATTGATCCACACAGAGAAAACCCTTTACAGAAAAGCGTTCTTTAGTGTATTTTTCCTCTTCTGCGGAGAGGTGACCGAGCGGCCGAAGGTGCTCGCCTGGAAAGCGGGTGTACTGCAAGGTACCGAGGGTTCGAATCCCTCCCTCTCCGCCACTTCTTTTCCATTCATTTGTATATATTTGCCGTCAGAAGTGACAGCCGGGTCCCGCGCAACGGACGGTCGTGAACTCCGTCAGACCCGGAAGGGAGCAGCGGCAGCGACCTCAGCCGTGTGCCGCGGGGGTGCCTGGCTGTCACTTGTGCCGGCAAATCGCCGGTTGCGGTATTTCCCATCAGCCGAACTGTGAGCCAATGGCCTATCTGGTACTTGCCCGTAAGTGGCGTCCACAAATTTTTACCGACCTGATCGGTCAGGAACACGTCAGCCAGACCTTGGCGAATGCCATCCGTTCCGGTCGTATTCATCATGCCTTTCTCTTCACCGGCGCTCGCGGTGTCGGCAAAACTTCTGCGGCCCGCATTCTGGCTAAAGCACTGAACTGCGAAGAAGGCCTTTCCGACCAACCTTGCGGCACCTGTTCATCTTGTACAGAAATCACAGCCGGCCAAGGTCTGGATGTCCTCGAAATAGACGGTGCCTCGAATACTGGTGTCGACGATATTCGCGAACTGCGTGAAAATATTCGTTACCTCCCCAGCCGCTCGCGCTTCAAGATCTTCATTATTGACGAAGTCCACATGCTCTCGACTAATGCCTTCAATGCGTTGCTGAAAACCCTTGAAGAGCCGCCGGAGCATGCCAAGTTCATCTTTGCCACCACGGAACCACACAAGATCCCGATAACCATCCTGTCGCGCTGCCAGCGTTTCGACTTCCGCAAGATTCCTCTGACCCGGGTCGCCGATCGTCTGCGCGAGATCTCCGATGCAGAGAATCTGACTATTTCTGACCGTAGCCTCGGCCTGATCGCCCGCCAGGGCGAAGGCAGCATGCGTGATGCACTCTCCACCCTTGACCAGGTGATTGCCTTCTCCGGCGATGAGGTTGAAGACGACGCTGTACAGACCCTGCTCGGCATGGTCGATCGTCGTCTTCTGCTCGACACTGTCGAGGCGGTTCTGCAGCGTGACAGTCGTCGAGCGCTTGATTCGGTGCACCGGGTAGATCAGTTGGGTCTGGCTCTACGGCAATTTACCAAGGACCTTCTCGAAATGTTCCGCGGTATGGTCATCTGTAAAGTGGTTGAGGATCCTGCCGAGATGCTCGATCTGGTCGGCGATGAACTGAAGGAGTTGAAAACTCTATCGGAAGAGGCTTCTCTTGAGGATTTGCAGAGAATCGTTACCTTGCTCATGAAAACCCAGAGCGAGCTGGTTCACAGCAGCTTTCCCCTGTTGACTCTGGAGATGAGTCTGGTGCGACTGGCCACTCTTGCACCATCCCAGGACCTCGGCAAGCTCATCAGTCACATCGAACGATTGGAAAAGCGTCTGGACGCAGCCCCCCTACCAACAACCAAAAGAACATCACCCCAGCCGAAGGCCCAAAGCGCACCACAGCGGCCAACCCCGGAGGCACATCAACACCCGGCGCCGGAAGAGCATCAATATCCGGGCACGGAGGCACCGCCGCCAAAAAAGGCTGAAGCCCCTGTCGCCGTAGCAACCGACAACAAGGGTTGGCAGGGGCTGGTTGAGCAGGTCAAACAAAGCCGACCAATGCTTGGTTCGGTTCTGGAACATGGTCGCCTGCTCAAACTAGAGCCACCAGTCCTGGAGGTCGGCTATGCAAAAGAATCGTTCATGATCAGCCAGCTCCAGGAGAAGGAGATTAGCCAGGACCTGGAAACCCTGGCGACTGATTATTTCGGTCAACCGGTCAAGCTGCGGGTGATCCCCATCGACCTTAAGCAGCAGGACACACCACCATCGCTGGTAGAAGACCGCAAGGCCAAGGAGACCGATCGTATGCGACGTCTGCGTGAAGATGCCATGGAGCACCCGGACTTGAAATCGGTCCAGGATATTTTCGACGGCACAATCAAAAAAGTCATCCCCATCGACAAGGGGTTTGTTTAAAAGAAAGTAGCGCGGGACGCGGAACGCGTGGCGCGAAATTCAAAAGCTTAATAATCATCAGAATTGAACAAGAATACGCAATAGTGGAGGAAAGCAAATGGCACGAGGTGGTATCGGTAACATCATGAAGCAGGCGCAGCAGATGCAGCGCCGTATGGCCGAATTGCAGGAAGAACTTGCGAATAAACAGGTCGAGGCGTCTTCCGGTGGTGGCATGGTCACGGCGACGGTTAGCGGCAAGCAGCAACTGCTTGGCCTGAAAATCGAACCGACGGTTGTAGATCCTGACGATGTAGAGATGCTTCAGGACCTGGTGACAGCGGCTGTCAATGAGGCGATCAAGCAAAGCCAAAAGATGGCAGAAGAAGAGATGAGCAAAATCACCGGCGGCATGAGCATTCCAGGACTCTGTTAGTCTAGCAGCCTGTCAAGCTTCCCAGCGCAGAATCGCCACAATGGCAGAAAAGCAGATATGCTTTTCTGGCTCTTCAACACCTGGGGACAGAACCCGGATACAAATTATTGCTTGCAAACGACATAAATTTTAAGCTAAAGTAAATTTTTTCACCCGCAATAAAAATATTTCCGAGTGTTTTTTCAGCGATACGAAAAAAATTTGGTCCCCTTAAAACATCTTTGAAATCGCATAAACTATTGAATTGCTGTAAAAAATTATGTTAGACTCCATCCCATCTTTCGCACGACTGGTAGCAGAATTGGCCAAGTTTCCGGGTGTCGGCAACAAGACAGCAACCCGGCTGGCCTTTTTCTTACTCCGCCAACCCGAAGCTCAGGCCGAAGCTTTGGCGACAGCGATTCTGGATCTGCAACGTAACACCCGGTTTTGCTCCGTATGCTTTCATATCACGGAACAGGATCCCTGCTCTCTCTGTAGCAACCCGGGACGGGATGAGCATCTGATCTGCGTCGTTGAGGAACCCCAGGCGCTCCTGGCCATTGAACGCAGTCGCTCTTTCAAGGGCCGCTACCATGTGTTGCACGGCGCACTGTCACCGCTCGATGGCATCGGTCCGGAAGAGCTCAAGATAGCCCCCCTGATCAAGCGCCTGGAACAAGGCAATGTTCAGGAAGTTCTCATAGCAACCAATTTTACTGTCGAGGGCGACGCCACTGCACTTTACCTGGCAAAGCTGATTCAGCCCCTTGGCATCAGGGTGACCCGCCTAGCGTACGGTATCCCGATGGGCAGTGAACTCGAATACGTCGATGAAGCAACTGTGAACCGCGCCGTTGAAGGCCGGCGAGACATCTGATAACGGGTCAAAAAGACTTTTTCAATATTTTTAAATAGCACGATTCATTAATACAACATTCCAGTCAAGGAGGATTTCCAATGTCCAAGAAAATGGTTTGTATTGACGGCAATACCGCTGCAGCGCATGTAGCCCATGCGACCAATGAGGTGATCGCCATCTACCCGATCACGCCCTCTTCAGTGATGGGCGAGATATCCGACATCAAAAGCGCCATGGGGGAGAAAAACATCTGGGGCACCATTCCCAAGGTGGTTGAGATGCAATCGGAAGGCGGTGCAGCCGGTGCCGTACACGGGGCCCTGCAGGCAGGCGCCCTGACCACTACCTTCACTGCCTCCCAAGGTCTGCTGTTGATGATCCCGAACATGTTCAAGATTGCCGGTGAATTGACACCGACTGTCTTCCATGTCTCGGCCCGCGCCATCGCCGCTCAGGCACTTTCAATCTTTGGCGACCATTCCGACGTTATGACCTGCACTTCTACCGGTTGGGCCTTCTTAAGCTCCAACAACGTCCAGGAGGTCATGGACTTCGCGCTGATCGCTCAGGCAGCAACGCTCGAGTCACGCATCCCCTTCCTGCATTACTTTGACGGCTTCCGGACTTCGAGTGAAGTACAGAAGGTCCATGAACTCTCCGAAAACGACATGCGGTTCATGATCAGCAACGAGCTCACCAAAGCTCACCGCGCCCGCGCCCTGTCACCTGACCATCCAGTTCTGCGCGGCACAGCCCAGAACCCCGATGTCTACTTCCAGGGCCGTGAGACGGTTAACCCTTACTATGATAAGGTCGCCGGCATTCTTCAGGCCCAGTTTGACAAGTTTGCCAAGCAGACCGGTCGCCAGTACAACCTGTTCGACTATGTCGGCGCCCCGGACGCTGAACGCGTCGTAGTGATGATGGGCTCCGGCTGCGACACCATGCACGAGCTGGTTGAGCACCTTGTCTCGCAAGGCGAAAAAGTCGGCCTGATCAAGGTTCGCTTCTTCCTGCCCTTCGATGTTGCCGCTTTCGCCAAAGTGCTGCCGAAGACTGTCAGAAAGATTGCCGTGCTCGACCGCACCAAAGAACCTGGTTCTATCGGCGAACCGCTCTACCACAATGTCCGTACCGCCTTCGGCGAAGCGATGAGCGACGGCCTGGTGTCCTTCCAGGGCTATCCGAGCATCGTCGGTGCACGCTACGGCCTCGGCTCTTACGAATTCTCGCCCGGCATGGCCAAGGGTGTGCTCGACAACCTGTCAAAAGACAAGCCGATGAACCACTGCGTGGTCGGCATCAAAGATGACGTTACCGGCCGCAGTCTTGATTTTGAAGCTGACTACAAGGTGCCTTTCGACGGCTACTCAGCGATGTTTTACGGCCTTGGTTCCGACGGTACGGTCGGCGCCAACAAGAACTCGATCAAGATCATCGGCGACTCCACCGACAACGAAGTTCAAGCCTACTTTGTCTATGACTCCAAGAAGGCCGGCAGCATGACCACCAGTCATCTGCGCTTCGGCAAGCAGGAGATCCGCGCACCGTACCTGATCACCTCTTCCGATTTCGTCGCCTGTCACAACTTCTCTTTCCTCGAGAAGTACGACATGCTGAAGAATGCCAAGCAGGGCGCCACCTTCCTGCTCAACAGCCCCTTCAACAAGGACGAAGTCTGGGCGCACCTGCCGCAGAAGGTCCAGCAGGCCATCATTGACAAGCAGCTCAAATTCTTCGTCATTGACGGTGTACGCCTCGGCAATGAAATTGGTCTCGGTTCCCGCATTAACGTCATCATGCAAACCGCCTTCTTCAAGATCTCCAATATTATTCCGCTCGACCAGGCGATCCGCGAGATCAAGGACGCCATTGTCAAGTCGTACAGCAAGGCCGGCGAGAAAGTCGTCAACATGAATAACCAGGCGGTCGACGTCGCCCTGGAGAACATCCAGGAAGTCAGTGTTCCCGCCAAGGCCGACAGTACCATCGAGATGACCATCGGTCAGTGGGCCGGCACCCCGGAAACCGTGCAGAAAACCCTCGGCCCGATCATCGATGGTCTCGGCGAGAACCTGCCGATCTCGGCCATGCCGGACGATGGCACTTTCCCGACCGGCACGACCATGTTCGAAAAACGCAATATCGCCATCGAGACCCCGGTCTGGGACGAGAAGCTCTGTATCCAATGCGGTATCTGTTCGTTCGTCTGTCCGCATGCCACCCTCCGCATGAAGATCTACGACGAACAGGACCTTGAGGGAGCACCGGAGACCTTTAAGTCGTGTGCCGCCAAAGGCAAGGGCATGGAAGGCAAGCTCTACACCCTGCAGGTTGCTGTTGAAGACTGCACCGGCTGCGGCGCCTGCGTCTACAACTGCCCGGCCAAGAGCAAGGATGACGAGAGCCACAAGGCAATCAACATGCAGCCTCAGCCGCCACTGCGCGAGGCAGAATCGAAGAACTTCGACTTCTTCCTCAACCTGCCCGACACTGATCCGGCCCTGTTTAACAGCGCCACGCTCAAGGGTAGCCAGCTGCTGCCGCCAATGTTTGAATTCTCCGGCGCTTGTGCCGGTTGCGGCGAGACCCCGTTTGTCAAACTCTGCTCCCAGCTGTTCGGTGATCGCATGATCGTTGCCAACGCCACCGGCTGCTCCTCGATCTACGGCGGCAACCTGCCAACCACCCCCTGGACCACACGCAAGGACGGTCTTGGCCCGGCTTGGAGCAACTCACTGTTTGAAGACAATGCGGAATTCGGTTTCGGTTTCCGTCTCGCAATCGATAAGACTGCCGAGTACGCCAGGGAACTGCTGGTCAAGAACATGGCCTGCGGCTGTTCGGCCTGCAAGGGCACCGATGACCTGAAGCAAGCGATCCTGGATGCCGACCAATCGAGCCAGGAAGCAATCGAAGAACAGCGGGCACGGGTGGCCCAACTCAAAGGTATCCTTGCCAAATGTACCCACGAAACCGCCACTGCCCTGCTGGCCGACGCTGACTACCTGGTGGTCAAGTCGGTCTGGAGCCACGGCGGCGACGGCTGGGCCTACGACATCGGTTACGGCGGCCTCGATCACGTGCTCGCTTCCGGCGCCAATATCAATGTGCTGGTTCTCGACACCGAGGTCTACTCCAATACCGGCGGACAAGCCTCCAAGGCAACCCCCATGGCAGCCGTGGCCCAGTTTGCAGCCGGCGGCAAGCCGATGCCGAAAAAAGACCTCTCCATGATCGCCATGACCTACGGCAATATCTACGTCGCCCGGGTCTCCATGGCCAACCCGGCCCAGTGCGTCAAAGCGTTCCTCGAAGCCGATGCCTATGACGGCCCGTCCCTGATCATCGCCTACTCGCATTGCATCGCGCACGGCATCAACATGACCACCGCAGTCGATACCTGCAAGCAGGCCGTCAATTCCGGCTACTGGCCGCTGTTCCGCTTCGACCCGCGTCTGGCAGAGCAGGGTAAGAATCCGCTGCAGCTCGACAGCAAGGCTCCTACGCTTGAATTTGAGGAGTTTGCCAACAACCAGAACCGCTTCCGCGTGCTCAAGAAGAACAACCCCGAGCAGGCAGAGCAGCTGCTCAAAGCTTCGGCCAAAGACTCAAACAATCGCTACGCTCTCTACAAGAAGCTGGCGGAGATGGCAGCCGACTGCGGAACTGAATAATCAGACAGATACTGGTTCAACCATGAACTCCCGGCGGCAACGCCGGGAGTTTTTTTATGCAGCAAGTCCATAGTTCGAAAAGCCCTTGATATGAAGCGGTCCCTGATGCTATATAACTTGTTGGTAAGAAACCCCTGTTAAGGAGCGCAGTCGCATGCTCGGTTCACACCAATCATCCTTCGTCATGTATGACGAAGAGTTCAAACGGATCAGCGTAGTTATCGAAAAACTACTGCGCGAATCCAACTCAAAGGTCATTTTTCTTGTGGACAAGAATGGCCAGTTGATTGCCGGCTGCGGTGAAACCGAGCATCTTGATACCACGAGTCTGGCCTCTCTGACTGCCGGCAACATTGCTGCAACGGGCGGCCTGGCCAAACTGATCGGCGAAAAAGAATTCTCCATCCTTTTCCACGAGGGGGAGAAGGACAACATTCATATTTCTATTATTGGCCAGCGTGTCATCCTGGTTGTTATTTTCGACCAGAGGAGTTCGCTCGGTCTCGTCCGGTTGCGGGTCAAGAAGGCCAGCGAGGAACTCGGTGTCATTTTTGATGATTTATCAAAGAAGGCTGAAGAGATAGAGCAAAGCGGCAATGCCGAAAGCCCCTTTGCCGAGATTACCGACGACGACATCGACAATCTGTTCAGCTAAGGATAAAGACGCATGTCTTTTATCAACTACGCCTCACGTGAAATAAACTGCAAGATCGTCTATTATGGCCCCGGTCTGTGCGGCAAGACCACAAACCTGCAATTCGTTTACCAGAAGACAGCGCCAGAGGCCAAAGGCAAGATGATCTCCCTGGCCACGGAAACTGAACGCACCCTGTTCTTCGACTTCCTTCCGCTGGCATTGGGTGAGATCCGCGGTTTCAAGACCCGCTTCCATCTTTACACCGTTCCCGGCCAGGTTTTCTACGATGCGTCCCGAAAACTGATCCTCAAGGGGGTCGACGGCGTGGTTTTTGTGGCAGACTCCCAGGAGGAGCGCTTCGACGCCAACATCGAGAGCCTCGAAAATCTCAAGGTCAACCTCGAAGAGCAGGGCTACGAACTGGAAAAACTGCCCTTCGTGATCCAGTATAACAAGTGCGACCTGCCGAACATTTCCGATCCGGAGGAATTGCGTGAACTGCTCAACCCCTGGGGGGTGCCAGAGTTCCAGGCCTGCGCCACCACGGGTGAGGGGGTTTTCGAGACATTAAAGTCAGTTGCCAAGCTGATTCTTATGGAGCTCAAGAAGGGTGCTGGCGGCCGTTAAAAACGCTTGACAGTCCAGGGGGAATTTCGTATATTCCTCCACCGTTACAAACTGATCCCCGATAGCTCAGTTGGTAGAGCAGCGGACTGTTAATCCGCTTGTCGTTGGTTCGAGTCCAACTCGGGGAGCCAAATAAATAAAGGGTCTATAGCTTTTTCGCTGTAGGCCCTTTTTCTTTGGTTGTTTCGGCGGATGTTCGGTTCAGCTGATTTCTTTTCCAGAATCAGCCCTCTGTAGCCGCTTGGAGTTCCGGGGTCCCCGGAATTGGTGCCAGCGAGTAGAATGTCAACGAGAACCGCCTCTGGGCCTGTAAAGGATTTTGTGTAAACGGCCCATCGGTCAAAGTGTCGGCATCCGGTCTTCAAAGATGATTGTAAATTGATTCAACGCCGATTTCCAGTTACGGATCGGCATGGTCCACTTTTTCGATATGTTGTTCAGTGCCAGATAGAGCAATTTGATCATTGCTTCGTCGTTGGGGTGTCTATAGGTGGTGATTTGCGAGATTTATTATCTATTCTTTCATCCCTTTTCGCAGCGGTTGTGGGTGAGCTCTTCCGTAGGTCGGGCACGGCCCGACGATTGTCGGGAATGGATGTCTTATTGGCTATAAACATGGCGGCCAATGGCCGCCCCACCGGGCTACTCAGCTTGACGTGGCTGGAGGGAAAGCGTCAGACGATTGTGGATTTATGGACTACGTCTCCTCTGCCCCTTGAAAATCGCTCCCCGACACGTAAACTTCAAGAGAAGATCAGAGCCAGGGGATACCTGAGCTGATACCAGAAGCTCATCTCGCTGGATGATCCGTTTATCCCTGTTCTTCCTCAGAAATTTCCGGAAAGCGCAGGGAAAAGATGGCAAAAATGGGGGACGGCCCCCGAGCAATGCCGGCACAGGGGGCTTCAGAAAGGCCTTTGATGAAGAAGAGGAGTCCAAGACGGAAAAAAGAGAAGCAGCGCCTGGCGGTCATCGGCTTCGGTCGCTTGGGGAGAGCCTGCGCCAGGGTGATAATGGCCGATAAAAAGCTCGAGCTGACAGGTATTATCCGCCGGGCGGACCGGCTTGGCGAAAAACTGCCCCCTCCCTTTGCCGAGGTCTCGGCGGTATCTCATATCAGCGAGTTAAGGGATGTCGATGCTGCGGTGATCTGCGTTCCGACCCTGCAAGTGTTTGAGGTGGCCAGAGATTTGCTGCAGCACCGTATCCCAGTTGTCGAATGTGCCACTTTGCATGAGGAGGCCTTTCAGAGGCACAAACAGGAACTCGGCCGCCTCGCCATCCATCACGAGACCTCGGCCATTGTCGGTGCCGGATGGGATCCCGGTGTTCTATCGCTGTTTCGCGCGCTTTTTTCCATCCTGATTCCCAAAGGGCTTACCGAGACCTCGCACCACCCCGTTGCAGGTCTGCACCACTCCACGGTCGCCCGTACCATCGCCGGGGTGAAGAAGGCCCTTTCCACCGAACTGCCCGCTGCCCAGGGGAGGAGACAGCGCTACCTTTATGTTGAACTGGAGGAAGGAGCGGTCTTTGAAGAAGTGGAGAAGGCCATTGTCGGTGATCCTCTCTTTTTCGATGAGGAGACCGTTGTTTTTCCGGTTGAAAGTATTGCCGAGCTTGAGGAGGAGGGGCGCGGAATTCTTGTTGAACGACATGAGGATCCAGCATGCGGTCATCAGGTCTTTCTGCTCGAGGCGCGCTTCTCGGAGACGGTTCTTGCCGCCCGCATGATGATTGCCGCTGCCAGAGCCCTGCCTACCCGTCACCACAGAGCTTACAGCCTTTACGATCTGCCCCAGAGAGTGTTTTGGGAGGGGTTGGCGGAAGTGGCGGAGCGGGAATGGTTCTAACGAGGGGCTGGCAGACCAAGGCTTGACTCTTCCGTGCTTGGCGGATGACCCTTTACCAGGGCAACTCATCAAGGAGATGATTATGAAAGAGAGTCTGGATCGCGTCG
>JAUWTX010000256.1 GCA_030614505.1 Desulfuromonadales bacterium | reverse complement strand
GCCTGCCAATGTCGATCCTGCCAAAATTATTGCTGCTATTGAAAAGTTTCAGATCACAACCATGTTCGGCTCTCCAGCTCTGATCAACCGGGTCGGTCGTTATGGCGAAGCGCATGGCATTAAACTGCCGAGCCTGAAGCGGGCTATCTCTGCTGGTGCTCCGGTACCCGCGGCCGTTCTGGAACGTTTCACCAACATGCTTTCTGAGCAAGCCCAGGTTTTTACGCCCTACGGTGCCACTGAAAGTTTGCCGGTCTGTTCGATTGGCAGTGCCGAGATTCTCGCTGAGACCCGCCATGCCACCGACCATGGCCGCGGTGTTTGTGTCGGCAAGCCGGTGCCTGGAACTGAACTGGAGATTATTGCTATCTCCGATGAGCCGATCACCTGCTGGGACGAAGGTCTGGCACTTGGCGCCGGAGAAATTGGAGAGATTGTCGTAAAGGGACCGCAGGTGACGGCGAGCTACTTCAACCGCCCGGAGTCGACGTCTCTTGGCAAGATTCCCAATCCGGACCATGATAGCTTCTATCATCGCATGGGTGATCTCGGCTACCGTGACGAACAGGGTCGCATCTGGTTCTGCGGTCGCAAAGCGCATCGTGTTGAGACGACGGAAGAAACTCTCTTTACCATCCCCTGCGAGGCGATTTTCAATACACATCAGAAGGTCTTTCGCACTGCCCTGGTTGGCATTGGTCCTCCTGGACGACAGCGTCCGGTTCTCTGTGTGGAATTGGAAAAAGGCGCCGACAGATCCAACCTTGGTCGTATTCATCAGGAACTGCTTGCGATCGGTGCCGAGCACGCAGTCACCCACAATATCAGGACCTTCCTTTTCCACCCGGCGTTTCCTGTGGACATCCGCCACAACGCCAAGATTTTTCGTGAGAAGCTGGCGGTCTGGGCCAGGGAGCAATTGTCGTGAAAGCACTGGTTACCGGTGGCGGTGGATTCCTCGGCAAGGCAATCGTCAAACTACTGCGTGAACGCGGTGACGAAGTACGTTCCTTCTCACGTACCGAGCATCCTGCTCTGGCCGAACTTGGGGTCGAACATTGCTGCGGTGAATTGAGTGATGCCGAAGCTGTCGCGAGCGCAGTCGAAGGGTGTGATATTGTTTTTCATGTTGCCGCCAAGGCTGGAGTCTGGGGTCTCTATGAGGAGTTCTACCGGGCCAACGTCCTCGGTACGAAGCATGTCATCGATGCCTGTCACCATCACGGCATCAAGCGTCTGGTGTACACCAGTTCACCGAGTGTCGTGTTTGATGGCAGCGATATGGAGGGTGTAGACGAGTCGGTGCCTTACCCGGAACATTTCGAAGCCTTCTATCCGCAGACTAAAGCAGAAGCTGAACAGCTGGTGTTGCAGGCCAATGATGAAAACTTCTCTACGGTCGCCTTACGCCCACACCTGATCTGGGGGCCGGAAGACAATCACCTCGTGCCGCGTATTCTTGAGCGTGGCGCCAAAGGTGCTCTGCGCAAGCTCGGTACACGCGAGTGTCTGGCTGATACCATCTATATTGACAACGCGGCCCTTGCCCATCTACAGGCTGCCGACCATCTTGATATCGGGTCAGCAGTGGCTGGTAAGGTTTACTTCCTGTCCCAAGGTGAACCGTTGCCGATATGGGAGATAGTCAATCGCATCCTCGACGCTGGTGGTCTGCCCCCCGTGACCCGTACCATTTCTCCTGAACTGGCCTACAGACTTGGAGCGGTGCTGGAAAAGATCTACAGATTGTTCCGCTTGAAAGGAGAGCCGCGCATGACCCGCTTTGTGGCGAAAGAGCTTTCTACTGCCCACTGGTTTGATCTTGGTGCTGCGCGGCGGGATTTTGGTTACGAGCCGAAGGTTTCGTTTGATGAAGGCATCGAGCGGCTGCACGAGTGGCTGTCGATACAGAAATCTTCTTGAGGGCTTTTTATGGCATTTGTTCTTACCCCTTGGCAGATCCCGCCGACACACCCCGAACTTACCGAACAGTCGGTGCACCTCTGGCGTTTTCCACTCGATTGCCATGAGCCTCTTGAAAGTCTTCTCGAGGAGCAGGAGCTACAGCGAGCCAGACGCTTGCGCGTGCCCGGCAAAGCACGAGCGTTCATCACTGCCCGTGCTCGATTGCGTCAGATCCTCGGTAGTTATCTCAATCTTGCCCCGGAAACTCTGCGTTTCAAATATGGTCCTGCTGGCAAGCCTGTGCTTGCCGGGTATTCCTCCGACGGCCTTGCCTTCAACCTTGCTCATTCCGGGCAGTGGGGCCTCTGTGCAGTGACCAGGGGAGTCGAAGTGGGCGTTGACATTGAGAGGGTTGATCGCCAACTGGACCATGAAAAGCTTGCCGCATATTTCTTTTCTCCTAGCGAGAGAAACGGGCTGCATGCAGGCGACGCTCTTCGCAGACGCAGACTTTTCTTTCGCATCTGGACTCGCAAAGAGGCTTGGTTGAAAGGTAAGGGCGGCGGTTTCTCTGATCCCGATCAAGATATTGGTCCTGCACACCTTGAAGGTTGCTGCACACATGATGGGACATGGTGGCTGAGAAGTTTCCCCGTTGCCCGGCATTATCTTGCCACTCTTGCGGTACCGCAGGAATTCTCTCTTTTGCAGCGTTGGGATTGCTGGCACACCCCTGACTGAGATTCCGATAATCCGCTGGTTAAGTGCTTTTCGACCCGGTTTTCTTGCCCGTTTCCACTCAATTGATATACTGAAAAAGTAAGCTGTATGCAAAAAAAATATAATACTGTTTGAGATTTAGTTGACGTGAACGTAAAGGTAATCTATATATCAGGTATAGACTGAATATCAGGAGCCTCCCTTTATGTATGAGTTGCCGTATCAATCTGTCCCGGAAATGCTCAAATCAAATGCGCAGCAGTTTGTTGACCGGATTGCAATCAGCTATAAGAAAGACGGTGATTACCAGTCATTAAGCTATGGTGATTTCTACGAGCGAGTACTCATGGCTGCTCGCGGATTGCGCAAGGCAGGGATGGCCCCGGAGGACAAGGTGGCGATCTTTTCAGAGAATTGCGCTGGGTGGGCGGTCTCTGATTTTGCCATCCAGTGCGCTCAGGGAATAACGGTTCCCATCTATGCCACCAATACAGCTGATCAGGCTGCTTACGTCATCAACCATTGCGGGGCAAAAATAGTCTTTGTCTCGAATCGTCTCCAATATGAGAAATTGCGCACAGTTCGTGAACAACTGCCAAACCTTGAACAGGTCATCTCCTTCGAACAATTCCTCGGTAGTCACGACCTCCCGGTTTATACCTTGTCCCAGTTATCTGAAATTTCTCATCCGATTTCCGAACAGGAACGCCGCGAAATCGAGGCCGGAATCGATGCTGTCCAGGCAACAGACCTGATTACGATTATTTACACTTCAGGAACCACGGGAGTTCCCAAGGGAGTCATGCTCACCCAGGCCAATGTGATCTTCGATGCCCATTATGGGTTAGAGAAACTTGAAGCTTTTGGCATGAATGAAACGTTCCTCAGCTTTCTGCCATTGAGTCATATCCTCGAACGCACGGCCGGATACTATGCCCCACTGATGACGGGATGCCATGTGGCTTTCTGTGAAAGCGTTGAAAAAGTCGTCGAGAATATGCAGGAAGTAAAGCCGACTGTTAT
>JAUWTX010000013.1 GCA_030614505.1 Desulfuromonadales bacterium | reverse complement strand
GGAGAAGGATAACATGGCAACCTTGGGTTCGAAATCGAATTGACGGGCCTTCTGGGCAGTTAGAATCGCCGTTTCAGCTAATTCTTCCGCAGTCGGTTCGATCGCCACAGTGGTGTCGGCGAAGAAGGTTGCTTCCTTCTTGGTGACCATCATATACATACCGTGGACCTTGGACAGACCTTCACGCTTGCCGATAACTTCCAGAGCCGGGCGGATGGTTTCGGGATAGTGATGGTTAATCCCCGAGAGCAGGGTGTCGGCATCGCCCTTAAGAACCATCATCGAACCGAAATGGTTGCGGCTCTTGCTCATGGTGCGATGGGCCTCTGCCTGGGTGACTCCCTTGCGCTGGCGCATGGTGAAGAATTCTTCGGTGTAACCTTCCACCATGTCACTATTGGTCGGGTCGATAATTGTGATCCCGGTAAGGTCGACGTTTGCTTTGGCTGCATTGAGTTTGATCTCGGCTTCGTCGCCAAGCAGGATCGGCTTGGCGATTCCTTCTTCAACCAGAATGTGGGCTGCACGCAGGATTTTTTCTTCTTCACCTTCAGGAAAGACGATTCGTTTCGGACAGGACTTGGCTTTGTTGATCAGTGTCCGCATAATCTGTTTGGAGCGGCCCTGCATTGCTTCGAGGCTCTCGATGTATTTTGCCATATCTTTGATAGGACGACGGGCGACTCCGGAGTCCATAGCCGCTTGTGCCACTGCCGGAGCAACATGCAGCAGGACGCGTGGATCAAAAGGTTTCGGAATCAGGTACTCACGACCGAATTCGATCGATTCACCTCTGTAAGCCTTGCGTACAGACTCAGGAACGTCCAACTTGCCAAGGTCCGCGAGTGCCTTAACTGCGGCCAGCTTCATTTCGTCGTTAATCGCGCTGGCGCGGACATCGAGTGCGCCACGGAACAGGAAAGGGAAGCAGAGCACGTTGTTGACCTGGTTGTTGTAATCGGAACGGCCGGTGCCGATGATCACATCATCACGTACGGCTTTTGCTTCCGGCGGTGTGATCTCCGGATCAGGGTTGGCCATGGCAAAGACGATCGGGTCTTTGGCCATCGAACGCAGCATGTCTTCGGTCAGGGCCCCTTTGGCAGAAACGCCGAAGAAAATATCGGCATCCTTCATGGCGTCTTCCAAAGTGCGTGCGTCGGTCTCGGCGGCCAGGCGCTCCTTGTAGTCGTTCATTCCTGCGGCGCGGCCTTTGTAGATGACACCTTTGGTATCGCAGAGGATAACGTTGTTTTTATCGATGCCCATGGTGATAGCGAGGTTGGCACAGGCGATGCCAGCAGCACCGGCACCGTTGATAACAATCTTACATTTTCCGACATCCTTACCGACAATCTCAAGAGCATTGAGCATACCGGCGGCGGAGATGATGGCAGTGCCATGCTGATCATCGTGGAAGACCGGGATACTCATAATCTTCTGGAGCTCTTCTTCGATATCGAAGCACTCAGGGCCTTTGATATCTTCGAGGTTGATGCCGCCAAAGGTCGGCTCAAGCAGCTTGACGGTGCGGATCAGTTCATCGGAATCCTTGGTGTCGAGCTCGATGTCGAATACGTCGATGTCGGCGAAACTTTTGAACAGAATACCTTTCCCTTCCATAACCGGCTTGCCGGCCAGAGCGCCAATATCACCAAGGCCGAGCACTGCAGTACCATCTGATACAACGGCTACCAGGTTGCCTTTGGCAGTATATTCGTAGGCGTCATCGGGGTTTTTTTCTATTTCCAGGCAAGGTTCTGCGACCCCGGGGCTATAGGCCAGGGCAAGATCCCTGCTGGTTTCACAAGGTTTGGTAGTAATAACTTCAATTTTACCTTTACGCCCTTTAGAGTGATAATCAAGCGCTTCCTGACGTGTTGACATGTTTTGTGTCCTCCTGGCTTGTTGACTAAAAGCCAATAGTTGTTCTGGTTTTTGTTTCAGTAAATTTTTTTAGCTATAGTAAAAATGATAGATAAGGCTCATTGCCACCATATGTCAAGGGAAAACACCTTGGACTGATAAGAAAAAGCACACATTCACATAAAAAAAGCACACATTCACAAAGCAATGCTGATGCCAATATGTGAATGTGAACAACAATAAACTTAGACAACACTAAGATAACGCGTTTGCCTGGATCGTCAAGACATATAATCACTCATAAATGAGGAGAGGGGCTGGTCGTATGTGGCTCGAATTGGCCAGGGTGGGCTGTTTTTAAACGTTTTTCAGCAGAAATGTTGACAGGTTGGTATCCAAACGTTAATTAAGGACAAGAGCTTTTTCGTTTATACACGGTTTTTATTTATGAATATTTCATCAGTCTCCCCTTTAAGAATAGGTGTTCTCTCAGACACTCACCTTCCTGACTCAGGTGATGCACAGTCGTATTTGCTGGATCTGATCGAAAATGTTCTCGCTCCGGTTGATATGATTCTACATGCAGGTGACTTGGTTGCTCCTGAACTTCTGAGTGTCTTTAACGATTATCCAACTCACGTCGTACGTGGTAACATGGATTCGGCAACACCGGGTGTGCCCTTAAAAAAAATAATAAATGTCGGTGGTTTCACTATAGGGTTGATCCACGGTTGGGGCCCTCCTGGTGGGCTTGAAGA
This sequence comes from Desulfuromonadales bacterium, assembly GCA_030614505.1. Lineage (GTDB taxonomy): Bacteria > Desulfobacterota > Desulfuromonadia > Desulfuromonadales > BM103 > M0040. Next base: position 16,280 of record JAUWTX010000013.1, on the reverse strand, counting down.
GCGAGTTTATCGCGAGTTTTCCTCGGTCCCGCTCGATTGCCTGGTCTATGGGCATAGTCACTGTCCTGCCTGCCATCGGCGTGATGGGGTTTTGTTCTTCAATCCTGGCAGTGCAACGGACAGGCGTAATATGGCTTATCATAGCGTCGGCCTTCTGGAGATTGGCGATGATGTCCGGGGAACAATCATTCGTCTAGATTAATATCGGTAAGAAAACGGACTTATAACTTAAACGAAAGGCTATAAATATTTAACGTAAAACTGTAATGGAATACACGTTTTTAGCATTTATGGTTTTTGTTTTTATCCTGTTCATCCTGCCTATCCCTGTAAATACAGGTTCTGTTTTTAAAGATTTTTATTTAACAGTAGATAGGCAGGATATACAGGATGGTTAAACCGTAAAAAAACAAAAATTCAGATTACAGTTAAAGGATTGTGAGGCGAATGATGGATCGATTGTGGGCACCCTGGCGGCTTGAATATATCCAGGGTCCGGAAAATGATCGCTGCATATTCTGTGTCGGCGAAGACACTGCAGAGGATCAGTCTCGCCTGGTTGTGGCGCGAGGGGAGCACAGCTATGTCATCATGAATCGCTATCCTTATTCAAATGGACACATGATGATTTCCCCTTATCGCCATCTGTCGGATTCAGCCGAGCTGGAAAATCACGAGATCCTTGAAATCCACCAACTGATGGTCCTCAGTCAGAGGGTGCTACGTGAAGTTTGTGCTGCTCAAGGTTTCAATATCGGCTGGAACATTGGCCAGGCCTCCGGAGCCGGTATCGCGGACCACATCCATATGCATATCGTTCCTCGATGGGTTGGAGATAGCAACTTCATGCCGATTCTTGCTGATACCAGGGTTATTCCTCAGCACATCGAAAAAACCTATTCTTTACTTGCCAAAGCTTTTTCCGAGTTTTCATTGTAATCCGGTATAAAAACCAATAAAATTGCCCTGATGAAATATCGGGTCTGCTGACTAACTCCTGGCAACTCACACAACCGGCTGTTATGGCCCTTAATTTAAGGAACTTTGATCAACATGTGGCTTGTTATCCAAAAAGGCGGATACTTAATGTATCCGATTGCACTCTGCTCTATCTTTGCACTGGGGATTTTCCTGGAACGTCTCTGGACCTATATCAAAGTCCGACGTGAGTTCAGAGAACTTGCCCATCAGGTTGAGCCGTTGGTCGCCAAAGACCGACATGATGAAGCGGTTGCCACCTGCCATAAGTCTGAATCCCCTCTGGCGCAGGTTTTTCTTGCCGCACTTCGTGTCGCCGGTCGCAGTCGTGATCAAATTAAGGCGGTTGTTGAAGAAACCGGGCGGAGGGAAGCGGCACCTCTGCAGCGTTTCCTGGGGCTGCTGGGGACTATAGCAACGATTTCTCCTTTGCTGGGACTGCTTGGTACTGTCCTTGGTATGATCCGGGCCTTTAATGTGATCGCAACTCTAGGGATGGGCACGCCGGCAACTTTGGGTGGTGGCATTTCGGAAGCGTTGGTGACCACTGCTGCGGGTATGACAGTTGCCATCCCGGTCATCCTGGCTCATCGCTACCTGACGGGACGTCTCGACCAGTTAATTATTGAAATGGAAGATTATTCGCTTCGTCTGGTTGATCTTCTGGGGGAGTAAATGAGTTTTCTGCGCAAACAAAATGATGAGCCACGAATCGATATGACGCCAATGGTCGATGTGGTTTTCCTCTTGTTGATTTTCTTTATGATTTCTACGACTTTTGTGGAGAGCCCCGGTATCTCTATCAAACTCCCCGAGGCTTCGTCACAAACGATCGATCGCGAACCGAAAGAGATCAAAATCTATCTTTCTCGTGAAGGCGATATCCATTACCACAACCAGAAGATCTCTCTTGATGATTATAGAAACTTGCTCGCTGAGCATCAGTCTGAAGTTAAGCAGACGACTGTCCTGTTGTTGGCTGATCAGGAATCGAAACATGGCAAAGTGGTTACTTTGATGGATCTTGCCAGAGATGCTGGCTTTACTAAGCTGGCGATTGCGACGGAACAACGTAAGTAGGTGAGGCGTGAGGTGCTTTACGCTCAACGCCAAAGAGAGTTTTTATATGAGTCGTACAATTGCAATATTGACCGGTGGTGGAGATTGTCCGGGGCTGAACGCTGTCATTCGCGGCGTTGTGCGCAGTGCAACCTTGGCGCGTGACTGGCGTGTGATCGGTATTGAAGATGGTTTTGACGGACTGGTTGGGGAACCACGCTGGCGTGAACTGACCCTCGAATCTGTTCGCGGTATTTTACCGCGTGGCGGGACGATCCTGGGGACCAGCAACCGCGGCAATCCGCTTGCTTATCCCGTCGAAGAAAACGGCGTGACGAGAATGGTCGATCTATCCACTGAAGTTGTTGGGAATTTCCGGGATCTAGGTGCTGATGCGTTGATTGCTTTCGGTGGCGACGGCACTCTCAAGATAGCCCGTACCCTGCAGGAAAAGGGTATCCCGATGGTTGGTGTGCCGAAAACGATCGATAATGATCTGCGCGGCACAGACGTCACCTTTGGCTACAACACAGCTGTGGGCATTGTTACGGAGGCACTGGACAGGCTGCACAGCACAGCAGAGAGCCATCATCGTGTCATGGTGGTCGAAGTTATGGGTCGTGATGCCGGTTGGATCGCACTTGAGTCCGGTCGTGCCGGATCCGCCGACGTTATCCTCATACCAGAGATTCCCTTTGACCTGAACGCTGTTTGCAGTGCTATTCAACAACGTAAAGAGCGGGGCAGCAGGTTCTCAATCGTTGTTGCTGCAGAGGGTGCTTTTCCGATGGACGGCCAGAAGGTTGTTCAGCTAGCAGAATCAGAAAATCGCGGTGTTGAACGTCTGGGTGGTATCGGTGCTTTTGTTGCCGATGAAATTACAAGGCGGATGCAGGTTGAAACCAGGGTTGTCGTGTTGGGTCATGTCCAGCGTGGCGGTACGCCTTCACCCTTTGACAGGATTCTCGGTTCCCGGTTTGGTGTCAAGGCGGTCGAGTTGATTGAGCAGGGGCGGTATGGTCGAATGGTTTCGTTGCAGGGTCGTCGGGTTTGTGATGTTGATATTGATGAGGCAGTTGATTCGCTCAATCGTGTTGAGCCGGATGGCGACCTGGTCAAGTCTGCCGAGGCTCTGGGTATCATGCTCGGGCGTGCCATATAATTTTGGGCCTGTTACGTAAATAAGGAGAGTGGCAGTGACGATAACCGAAATCCTTGATGGTGGTAGCAGCAAGCGCGAAGTTGCTTATGCTGCCTGTGGCATTTTGTTGGGAGTCATGGCACCACTGGGCTGGATTGTCCTGCGCTTGATGTTGTTCTGGGATGATAGCAGCTCCCTGCTTGATCAGATCTTTCAGGATATCATGGGTACTGAGCAGAGCAGGTACATGTATGCCTATATGTGTGGCGGCACCATGATGGTTCTTGGCTCCTTCGGCTTTTTTATCGGCCGGTCATCACAACAGATTCATGACCGGGCTGTGAAGCTGGATATCCTCAATCAGGAAATTGCCGAACAGAAGAGCACCTTCGAGCGTCGTTTTACCGATCTGGATCGTAGTGTCAAGAACTTTCACACAATTAATGCCGATCTGCAAAAAAGTGTCGATCGGCAGGATATCCTGCGTTTAACGGCCGATGGTCTGCACGAAGTAATCGGTTTTGATCGTGTCAATGTTCTGATGGTGGACGAAGTTGGCAAACAACTCTACTTTGCTGTCAGTCGAGGGGCCAATCTGAGTGACGAAGGGGTGAAGAAAACTCTGCCTCTCGATGAACGGGCGGGCTGTCTTTACAAGTCTATCAATGACCGTCAGGTCATGTTGATCGACGATATTACAAAAATGCCAGAGGAGTACCATCTGCAGCCGCCCTGTGATGCTGTTCCGCAGTTGCGGTCGCGTAACTTTATTCTCTGCCCGATTGTCGTACGCAACCAATCTATCGGTCTGCTGGCTGTTGATAACAAATACAGACGTGACAAGTTGACCGATACCGATGTCGACACGGTCAAGCTGTTTGCCGACCAGATATCTTCGTCCATGATGCGTATCAATCTGCTCGATGCTGTTGAATCCTTGACCCAGCAGCTTGAACATACCTTCAATGAGTTTCTTAAATATAAGGATGAACATGCTGAACTTATAACATCTTTACGTTTAGCGACATCATCAACAACAAGTGCTACAGCTGACATCTCAGGTGGTGCTGGTGTTATCCAGGAGTCGGTCGATTCGACTCGCTCGGCTGTTGGACAGATTTCCGTATCTATCGATCAGGTGTCCGACAACCTGAAAACTCTCAATGAGTTTATGGAAGGATCGATTGCGTCGATGACTGAAATCCAATACACAGTTGGCGCAGTTGAGGAGAACAGTGTCCGTTCGCATACCATGTCGGAAACAGTCAAAGAGCGTGCTGAGCATGGTGTTGAGACCGTCAATCAGGTTCTCGATGGCATGCGCGGTATTGTGCTTGCTGTTGAACAGGCTGAGGGGGTTATCAATGACCTTTCCACGAAAGGAGATGAAGTCGGCACGATTACCTCGGTTGTCACTGAGCTGACCAGAAAGACCAGTCTGCTGGCGTTGAATGCTGCGATTATTGCCTCCCAGGCGGGTGAGCATGGGCGCTCATTTGCAGTCGTTGCCGACGAAATCAGGACTCTGGCACAGGAGGCCGCTTCATCGACAGACCAGATCAATGAGATCATTGAAGAAATTCAGAAATATACACGTGAGACGGTTGAACATATTCATAGCACACACCAGTTGGTCAACGATGGTATGAAGCAGGGCGAAGAGATGGCTGAGGTGTTTTCCCTGATACTGGGAAGTTCCCATGAAGCTATGGAAATGGCTCATGACATCCGTAAGTCAACCCAGGAAATTTCCCAGTCTGTGATCGGGGTCAATAACTCGGTAGAGAAGTTGGGTGAGATGTCATCACAAGTTTCAAGGGCGTCTCGTGAAGAAGCTGGTGGTGCTAAAAACATTGTTGCTGCTGTCGAGGAAATCAGAACAATGACTGAAGATATGGTCTCAGCAACCTCTCGCCAGGCTGAGAATACCAGTCAAATAGAGACGTCTGTGGATCGGGTCAGTGATATGGCTCAACGGATTTTCGATGAGATGGATGAGCGTCGCAAGGGCAGCCTTCAGGTTATTGAGGATCTTCGCAGGTTGAAGGAGAAGACTGAGTGAGTGTCCGCTGAAAATAAGACGAAAAAAAGGTGAAACCTTCTATGTGAGGTTTCACCTTTTTAATTAGTCGTCTTGTCTACCTGAATTATTCCACCAGTCCTGTTGTTCATCCTTCGAATGGCGAATAAACTGGGTAGAACACTCCTCACGCCCTGGGCAATCCTGTCGACGGCAAGGCTCGACATGAATGGTGACATCCGTTCCTGTGACCCGCTCGCCAATTTTCTTTTCAAGATATTCGGTAATGTCATGAGCCTCTTCGACAGAAAGGTGCTTGCAGACAGTCAGATGGAAATCGATAAGTTTCTGTGATCCGGCGCGACGAGTGCGGAGGTTGTGGTAGCCGAATAACTCATGTTTGTGGTCGTTGATTAAGGTCTCTATTTCATTACGAACCGTTTCAGGAAGCTGTTCATCCAGAATGTCTCGCATGCCGTGACGTAGCAGACGGATTGATTCGAAAAGTATGTAGATTGCAACCAGGATCGACATGACAGGGTCGAGCCAGGGCAGATTAAACTGGCTCATGAGGATCAGTCCGATCAACAGCGCCAGGTTGGTGTAGACGTCCATCGAAAAATGCAGGGAGTCAGCTTCGAGAGCGGAAGACTCTGTTTCTTTGGCAACCCGGCGTAAGTGGCGACTGATCATGAATGAGGCTACAGTGCTGATGGACATCACTGCGACGCCTATACCCGTTTGTTTGATCGGGCTGGCTTCGATCATGCGTTGAATTGCTTCGTAGACGATCCAGACACCGGAAGCGGCTATGATAATTGCTTGAAAGATCGTTGCCAGAGTTTCAAACTTGCCATGACCGTATGGATGTTGCTCGTCAGCCGGCTGTTCAGCGTGGCGTATCGCCATGAAATTGATGCCGGACATGAGTATGTCGAGCAGTGAGTCGATTGCGGAGGTGAGAACGGCCAGACTGCCGGTGAACAGGCCGGTCAGCAGTTTCATTATGGCCAGGCCCAGCGCGGTGAAGATGGAGAGGCGGGCAGCTGCCAGCTTGGGTGATTTGTTGGCCCGTTTAGGTGTTAAATCAGCAGGCAGCATGGTTAGTCCGTCATCGGTTCGAGAGGGCAGGCCTGTTGCCAGGCACCATAACCATCATCCACAATAGTCCAGAAGTCTTCAATCCTCTGTTGGTAGTAGTCGAGTTCCAGGCATTGAGAAGAAACCTGGTTGGCTGTGGCCTCAGCAACCAACCCCTGCCTGGAAAGAAAACGATAAAACTCTGCTGTCCCGGACAGGATATTTTTCAATTCCGTGAGATTGGGTTCCGGAGTGCGGATAATATACCAGTGCCCGGCAAATTGACGAATGCGCAAAGCTTCTATGGTAAACAGGTTTTCCCGGCACTCACCAACGATGAATTCGCGTAGAAAGTAATCGGCTCCCTGGCAGTGCGCACCAGCTTGTTCGGGGGCCATCCTGCTTTGCTGGGTCAGATCCTGGTAGAGATGCCGCAAGAGGTCGACGCATAGCTTATCGACGCGAATTTCATCGTCAAGGTTACGTACGTTGTAATCTGTCTTGTTCAGCCCTTGCAACAGGGGATGAAGTTCTGCTGAAACCATCATGAAAATCCTGAATCTCCTCTAATCTGAAGTGGACCTTACCATAATGCACTTTGTGGTATCTTGGCAACCGTCAGCGTTGCTAATTTTTTATCTGAAAACTACTTGCAAGTCGGTCTTTGCTGTTTACAGTCAACTTGCTGATTTGTTAACATAATAAAGTTTTAAACAAGGGGACAAAAATATCAATACAGCCTTCTGGCAGCCTGTCGGTTTATCAATAAACTGCCTGCTAATAGGTTGTTTTTTTTAGGATTATTGCGTCAGATGGCCAAAACAACACCCATGATGCAGCAGTATCTGGAGATCAAGTCTTATTATCCGGATGCTATCCTCTTTTTCCGTCTGGGTGATTTCTATGAAATGTTTATGGAGGATGCTGTTGTTGCTTCGCGGATACTCGATATTACTTTAACCGCACGCAACGAGGGCGCCGCTACGGAAATACCTCTCTGTGGCATTCCCTTTCACAGTTGCCAGCCCTATATCGCCAAACTCGTCCAGCATGGTCATAACGTTGCAATTTGCGAACAGGTTGAAGATCCCAAAGCAGCCAAAGGGATCGTCAAGCGTGCTGTTGTCAGGGTTGTGACGCCTGGATTGGTCGTCGATACGGATACTCTCGACCCTCGCCGCAATAATTATCTCATGGCCTTGATGCCTGCCGATGGTGATCGCATCGCCAGTGGTGATCGCTCTGTTGATGAAAAACGCTCTGCCAATGAAAAATGCTATGGCGTCGCCTATGTCGATATCACCACCGGGGAGTTTCGGGTTACAGAAATACCCGATGTGGAGAGCGCTGCCGGCGAGATCCTCTCAAGGGATCCTGCCGAAGTGCTTGTCGCCGAAGGGTCCGCCGGAGATCAGTTGATCGATGCTCTACAGAACACGTTGCAAGGGAGAATCGTTAACCGCCTGCCGGACTGGACCGCTGCCGAAGATCGTGCCCGACAAGTGTTGCAGGAGTTTTTCCCGGACGGTTCTCTGCAAAGCTTCGGTTGTCATGATATGCCCGGTGCAATTCAGGCCGCCGGTATGGTTCTTTACTATCTTGAAGAAACCCAGAAGGGGGCGGCGTCCCACCTGCAGATGTTGCAGACATACCATGTGCGCGATCATATGGTTCTCGATGATTTCACGCGTCGTAATCTGGAGTTGACGGAAACACTGCATGATGGTGGTCGTCGCGGTTCACTGCTCGGTGTTGTGGATCGTACTGTGACGGCTATGGGCGCGCGTAAACTCCGACACTGGATAACCCATCCGTTAGTTGATCTGACCCGTATCGAGGAACGCCATAGTGCGGTTGAGGAACTTGTCCAGGAAAGTCTCTGTCGAGATGACCTGCGCCGCACACTTGATGATGTTTATGATCTGGAACGGCTCAATGGCAGGATTGCCATGGCAACCGGCAACGCCAAAGACCTGGCTGCCCTGCGAACATCACTGGAAAAACTGCCGCAAATTATCGATCTCATCGATCAGACTGAAAGCCCGTTGTTGACCGACTTGCGTACCAGTCTTGATCCCTTGCCTGACATGGTTGAGTTGATAGCGACTGCCATTGTCGACGATCCTCCCTTTGTGTTGCGCGAAGGCGGTTTGATTCGTGACGGTTATCATACAGAACTGGACGAGTTGCGTGCTATCAGTCGCGAGGGGAAGAGTTGGATCGCCCGCCTGGAACAGGAAGAAAAAGAGCGTACGGGGATTTCGTCGCTCAAGGTTCGTTTTAACAGGGTGTTTGGCTACTACATTGAAGTGACCAGGTCGCACCTGGAACGTGTTCCCGAGGATTATCAACGCAAACAGACGTTGGCCAACGCCGAAAGATTCATTACGCCGACTCTGAAGGAATATGAGGAGAAGGTTCTCGGCGCCGAAGACAAGGTGGTCCAGATCGAGTACGATCTTTTCCAGGAGGTGCGACGACAGGTGGCTCAACAGGGCCGGCGTATCCAGGAGACGGCTGACAAGGTCGCGGTTCTGGATGTGCTGCTTGGCCTGGCTGACCTGGCCCATGAACGTAACTATTGCCGGCCCGTGGTGGACGAGTCGACGGAGTTATTGATCGAGGACGGGCGACATCCGGTTATTGAAACCATGAACCTCGGTGAGCGTTTTGTCGCCAACGATGTTCATATGGATACTGTGGAGAGGCAGATTTTGATCATTACCGGTCCCAATATGGCGGGTAAGTCAACGTTCATGCGGCAGGTTGCTCTTCTGGTGCTGATGGCACAAATGGGCAGCCTGGTGCCTGCGAAAAAGGCACAAATCGGTATCGTCGATCGAATCTTCACCAGGGTTGGTGCCAGTGATAACCTGGCGCGAGGCCAGTCGACCTTTATGGTTGAGATGACTGAGGCGGCTAATATCCTCAACCATGCCACGCCACGCAGTTTGATCGTTCTCGACGAGATAGGCCGTGGTACATCCACTTTCGATGGTGTCAGCATCGCCTGGGCAGTGGCTGAATATTTGCACGACAATCCCAAGGTTGCAGCCAAGACCCTCTTTGCTACTCACTATCATGAATTGACTGATCTGGCCCAGACCCGGGAGCGGGTGCAGAACTACAATGTCGCGGTCAAGGAATGGGACGATCAGATCATTTTCCTGCGGCGGATCGTCAAGGGTGGGGCGAGCCACTCCTACGGCATTCAGGTCGCGCGCCTGGCTGGTTTGCCGAGCGCGGTTATTGAACGGGCCAAGGAGGTTTTGCGCAATCTGGAATCTGGTGAATATGAGGCGGGCGCACCACGTCTGGCGCGCAGCAAACAGGCCGACAAGAGTGCTGTCGTAGCCCCGCAGCTTGGTTTGTTCGACCAGCCTGATCCGGTCAGACAGCGTATCGAAGAGATGGACGTTTCGGTCCTGACGCCACTTGAGGCACTTAACCTACTCGACGAACTCAAGAAGTTATTATGAACCGTGTAGCTATTTACAATAACGTCTGTCATCCCCGAATTGATTCTATCGGGGATCCATGATTTTAAAGGCTGGATTCCCGATTAAACCCTCGGGAATGACAGTCTTTTATAATGCTGAACAGTCACAATATAATGCTGAACAGTCACAAGGTTATTATGAACCGAATAGTTATTTATATACTGACATTTATTTGCCTGCTTTCGCCAACGGCTGTTTTCGCCGAAAATGTAGAACAGGCTTACCAGAAGGCGCGAGATGCCTACTATTCGCTGCAGAATTCATCGCGCAAACAGATGTATCGTGAGCAGTGGGAACGTGTTTATAACCAATTTGAATCGGTATACGAACGTTTCCCTAAATCAAAGCGTGGCGCAGATGCTCTATACATGTGCGGCAAAACGACTGCGGGGCTCTATGGTGTCAGTCGGATCAAACCGGACGCAGAGCGAGCTGTTGAGATTTTTGAACAGATGGCGGAAAGCTACCCATACAGTTCTCTTGCTGATGATTCTCTGCTGAAGGCAGGTAAACTACTGGAGGAAGCCCTTAACGACAAGCAACGCGCCTATATTGTCTATCATCGCCTGGTCAATAGGCTACCGGATGGCGATATGGTTGGTAAAGCCAAGCTTAGGCTAACGGCCCTGGCCAACTATGCACCACCGGAGCCTGCACCTCTACCGGAAAGGCCCGCTGTTAAAAAAATCGCGCAAAAAGCGTATAAATCTTCGGAGAAACCCCTTGGCTCGGAGAAACCATCTGGTGGGACGAAAGAACTGGCCGGGAAAGGCCGCTTGACCGCGATTCGCTATTGGTCCAATCCCGGTTATACCCGGATTGTCCTGGATGTCTCCAGGGAGGCGCAGTTCTCAGCTCACTACCTTGTCCCTGAGCCAAGCAAGGGAAACCCTCCGCGTCTCTATGTCGACATTGAAAAAACAAGCCTGGAAGAAAGTTTGCAGGAGCCAACGGTCGTTGATGATGGTTTGTTGCGGCAGATCCGTACCGGTCTCCCGCAGCCCGATACGGTTCGTGTTGTCCTGGATCTGGATAGTGTCGGCGATTACAAGGTCTTTCCGTTAAGCGATCCATGGCGCATTGTCATTGACATAGCAGGAGATAAGACTCCAGAGCTGAAACGGCTGGAAACAGAGATCAGCGCGCTGCCTGAGTCAGGAAACGATGCTATTGCCAAAGTTCTCAGGGAGTCCCCCAAAGATCAGCAACCGCTGCATATCCCTAAAGTGCCGGCGGCGACAACCTTGCGACGAATTGTTGTCGATGCCGGGCATGGTGGTAAGGACCCCGGGGCTGTCGGCCCAAACGGTGTTTATGAGAAAACCGTTACGCTCAAATTGGCCAAGGCGTTGTCAAAAGAGCTGACAAAGTTGCTCGATTGTGAGGTCATTCTGACCCGAAGTGCTGACGTTTATCTACCGCTCGAAGAACGGACCGCTATAGCCAATAAGGTAGGTGCCGATCTGTTTCTGTCGCTCCATGCCAATGCCAACAAGAGCCACAAGCCTTACGGTATAGAGACTTATTATCTCAACTTTTCCAAAAACGATAAGGCGGCTGCCGTCGCTGCGCGTGAGAATGGTACGTCACTCAAGCAGGTCTCAGATCTTGAGCTGATTCTGTTTGATCTGATGGCGAATGCCAAGATCAATGAATCGAGTCGCCTGGCTACAGAGATTCAGAAGACTCTGGTACAACAACTCAGCAAGAAATACAGTAAAATCAAAGACCTGGGTGTTCGGCAAGGCCCCTTTTATGTGCTGCTTGGTGCCACAATGCCTTCTGTTCTGGTGGAAACGGCTTTCCTCAGTAATCCCCGTGAAGAGAAACGTCTGGCAAACAGTGCTTACCAGAAATCGGCAGCCAAAGCGATTGCCCTGGCGGTTAAGAATTATGCGGTCAACAATAAACTGATAGCGGCCCGTTAATATGACACCTCAAAAAACTCAAGATAGCTTTTTTGCCACAGAGTTGATGATGGCAGGAGATGTCTCTTTCGACGAAAGGCGATCCTTCCTCCTGGATGCCGCGCGTGATTACCTGGAATACCATCACAACCGCTGTCACGAAATGCATAACGCCGGCGGCAGTGGTCGTGAGGTCGTCGAATGTATTACGGCTATGGCCGATGAGTTGGTCCGCAATCTTTATCGCTGTGCGGCAGCCGAGTTCCCTACGGCAGGTAAAGCTTGTTCTGCAATCGTCGCCCTCGGTGGTTATGGCCGGGCGGAACTGAATCCGCTCTCTGACATTGACGTAATGTTCTACTGTAGTGACAAGAACAAGGATCTGGCCGAAAAGATAGCTGAGCGGGTTCTCTACCTGATGTGGGACCTCAACCTCGACGTAGGCTACAGCGTACGGACCTCCTCTGACTGTTTGACGCTGGCACAGCAGGACATTACAATTCGTACGGCCCTTTTGGATACACGTTTTCTGGCTGGCGATGAAGCGCTTTTTTGTGAGTTTGAACGCATGGTTGCGTGGCCACTACTGAACCGCAATGACCAGAATTTTTTGAAGGCCAAATACGAAGAGCATAAAAACAGATTGGTCAAATATGGTTCGTCAGTTTATATGCTGGAGCCGAATATCAAGGAAGGTGAGGGTGGCCTGCGCGACCTGCATACAGCAATATGGATGGCACGTGTCAAGTTCAAGGCCAGCGGCTTGCGCGATCTCTTGGAAAAGGGGGTTATTTCGGAGCGCGAAATGCGGGAGATCGAGGCAGCTTACGACTACCTCTTTCGAATCCGCAATGAACTGCATTTTCAATCCAAACGTAAAACCGACCAGATCCAGTATGACAAGCAGGAGCAGATAGCTGCTTTCCTGGGTTATCAGGACAGCAAAAAGGCTCTTTCTGTAGAGCAATTTATGCAGGATTATTACGCTCATGCAACTCGGACTGAGCATCTGGCGTCCACTTTGATAGTCAGAGCTTTCAAGGAAAAAGACCCATCTTCAGGGCTTTTGGGCTACCTCGGCCGACGTAGTCTTGGCAGCGACTTCTTCAGTTATCGCGGTGAGCTGAAAACGGCTCGCAAGAATCTCTTTGTCAGTCGTCCGGAAGCAATGATGCAGGCTTTTCTGCTGGCCAAGCAGAACAATCTTGCTTTGAGTTCGGATGTAAAGGGCCAACTTCGCGACAACCTGTCCCTTGTTAACGATGGTTTCCGTCGCAATCGTGAAGTCTCCGAGATGTTTCTGGAGATTATGCGCGGCCCAACAGGCGTTGCCAAGAGCCTGCGTGATATGCACCATCTCACTTTCCTGAACAAGTATATCCCCGAATTCAAGAGGATATACTGCCAAGTCCAGCACGACGCCTACCATGTTTACACGGTCGACATACATTCGATCTTTGCTGTTGAGGAAATCGAGAAGCTCTGGTCCGGTGTCTATCAGGAGGCCAAACCGTTATTGACTCGCTTAGCTACCGATATCGGCAAGCCGGAACTTGTTGTCCTGGCCGTGCTTTTCCATGATATCGGCAAAGGTGAGGGAAAGGACCATTCCAATAAGGGCGCAGACATGATGCCCAAGATTGCCCGTCGTCTGAATCTGACCAAGGAGGACAGCCGGCGTCTCGAGTTCCTGGTACGTCACCATCTGGATATGGTTCACATTTCACAGCGCCGTGACTTGAATGATATTCGCCTGATTCAGGACTTTGCCAATACCATGGAGATGGTTGAAACGCTGAAGATGCTCTATATGCTGACTTTCGCCGACCTTAAGGCAGTTGGACCGGATGTCTGGTCTGAGTGGAAAGGCCATCTGCTTCTAGATCTTTACGAGAAGACCTACGAGACTCTTGAGCGCGGCAACTTCATAAGTGGCCTGCGTTCCGAAAGGGTGCGTAATCGCAAGCGTAAGGTTCTGGCTGCCCTGAAAGATGATTTCGGGGAAAAACGGGTTAAAGATCGCCTGCGCTCAATGAGCCTGCGCTACCTGTTAACTCACCGTTCATGGGAAATCAAGGACCATGTTGCTCTTGAGCTGTCGCGTGGGAATGACACTGTTGCCATGCAGGTAACTCATGATGTCGACGCAGAGTACACCAGCGTGACAATTTCCTCGCTGGATGTGCCCGGTCTCTTCAGTATGATCGCTGGAGTTATGGCCGCAAACGGTATCAATATTCTCGGTGCGCAGATTTATACTCGCAGTAATGGTTTTGCTCTGGATCTCCTGCATGTTAACAAGTCTGTGGGCGGTATCATAGACGTCCCGGCCAAATGGGAGAAAGTACAGGCTGACCTGACCTCTGTCCTGGAGGGACGTGTCAAAGTCTCCCGTCTGGTTAAAAAAAGGGAGGAAGTCAGTTCCTTGCCTGGCCAGAAGTTGCCACGTTTCCCAAACCGTGTGGATTTCGATTGTGATGTGTCGAGAGAACATACTGTTATTGATGTCTTTGCGCATGATGAGGTTGGTTTACTCTACAGAATCACACGGACTCTTGCAGAGTTGGGGCTCTATATTCATGTCGCAAAGATTTCTACCAAGGTCGACCAGGTTACGGATACTTTCTATGTCAAGGACATCTTCGGCCAGACGATCAGCGATGAGGCAAAGCGAGAGAATGTTCGCAAGGCACTTCTGGATTGCATGGAAGAGTGACATAAATATAACTACTTATGGACCATTATCTCGATCATTACCTGAACTATTTGGCTGTTGAACGCGGACTGGCGCGCAACACTCTTGATGCATATGGTCGAGATCTGGCGCGTTATCTGGATTATCTGGAGAAGAATCAGATTGCGACTCCAGATAGAATAACGCCAGCTGTTGTATTACGTTTTCTCAGCCACCTGAAAGAGGCAGGACTGTCAGCCAGAAGCAGGGCGCGCAACCTGGCGGCACTGAAGACTTTCCACAAATTTCTGGTTAGAGAAAAAATTGTTTCAGATAACCCGACGGATCAGGTTGTCTCTCCTAAAAGCCTCACCTCCCTGCCGCATACACTGTCGCCGTTTGATGTGGAAAGCCTGCTCGCCAGTCCACAAGGTGAAACTGCGCTAGACTGGCGAGACCGAGCTATGCTTGAAATCCTCTATGCAACAGGGTTGCGTGTCTCTGAACTTGTTTCACTCAAACTGAGTGACCTGCAGATGGATGTTGGTTATCTGACAGCTTTCGGCAAACGAAGTAAACAGCGCATCGTGCCTTTGGGGGAGGCAGCCATTTCGTCCCTGCGTGAATATCTGCAACATGGACGGGCACGCCTCGATAAACAGCGGGGATCGCAATACCTGTTTCTCAACCGCTCCGGTGAAGGCTTGACACGTCAGGGCTTCTGGAAGATTATTAAGCGCCGCGCCTTGGCTGCAGGCATCAGACAAAACATTACGCCGCATACTATGCGGCATTCATTTGCTACGCATCTGTTGGAAAACGGCGCGGATTTGCGCTCTGTCCAGGCGATGCTCGGACATGCAGACATCTCCACCACCCAGATTTATACTCATGTCACTCGTGAACGATTAAGGAAGTTGCATGCCCAACATCACCCCAGGGGTTAAAAACAGTGGCGCGTGGCGTGTGGCGAGAAAAACCTTTTACCTTTAACCTTTTACCCTTGGCTTAGATATTTATGAAATATATTATTTTACTTGGTGACGGTATGTCCGATGAACCGATTGAAGAGCTAGATGGCAAAACGCCCCTGCAGGCTGCTGTTACCCCTCACATGGATAAACTTGCCCAGCGAGGTATTACAGGTCTCGCGGCAACGGTCCCTCGTGAGTTTCATCCTGGTTCAGATGTAGCAAACCTCTCTGTGTTCGGTTACGACCCGGCTACCTGCTATACCGGTCGCTCGCCTTTAGAAGCGGCCAGTATGGGAGTTGAGCTAGGTCCTGATGATGTCGCTTTTCGGCTTAATCTGGTCACTCTTGGATTGGCAGGCGGTGATGTGCTCATGCAAGACTTCTCGGCTGGACACATCACAACTGAAGAGGCGCGTGAACTGATCGAGTGTCTCCAGGATGAACTGGGAGACGATGAGTTTCAGTTTTACCCTGGTGTTTCCTATCGTCATCTGATGGTCTGGAGAGGAGGTCGGGATGATTTCAAGGTGCTGCCACCGCATGATTTAACTGGCAAGAGCATTCTGGATCATGTGCCTCGTTCAGAAAATTCAATGCCGTTGATGCAGATTATCAATGCAGCACAACTCCTCTTCAAGCGCCATCCGGTTAATCTCAAACGCGAGAATGAAGGTAAGCATCCAGCCAACTCCATTTGGCTCTGGGGGCAGGGCCGCCGTCCGCAAATGCCAACATTGCAGGAAAAATTCAACCTGAGCGGTGCGGTGATCTCGGCTGTTGATTTAATCAAGGGGATTGGTATCTATGCCGGTCTTGACATTATCAACGTTCCGGGAGCGACCGGCTACCTGGATACCAATTACCTGGGGAAAGCCGAGGCAGCTCTGGAAGCACTGAAGACCAGGGATTTTGTTTACCTGCATGTGGAGGCACCTGATGAAGCCGCT
>JAUWTX010000157.1 GCA_030614505.1 Desulfuromonadales bacterium | reverse complement strand
CACGCAGGAAGGCCGGTTTCGTGAAGATCTTTATTATCGTCTGGCTGTCATCCCGATTGAATTACCGTCCCTGAGAGAGCGTGTTGATGATATACCACTGCTGGTCAGCCATTTTCTGGAACGCTTCAGCCCAGGCAACGCTGTAGATATCAGTGCTGCCGCTCTTGAGAGTATGGTGGCCTACTCTTGGCCAGGGAATGTCCGTGAGCTACAGAATGCCGTTGAACGGATGGTTGTATTGAATCGTGGTGAGCAACTTGATGTGCATCATTTGCCGGCGAAAATCCGTTCGACAGCTTCTTCAGTAAGAAGTCAGGTTGTAGAACTCCCTCCTGAGGGTTGTTCCCTGGAAGCAATTGAGAAGGAAGTCGTTGTCCAGGCTCTGGAACGCAATGATTGGAACCAGACTCGGGCCGCTGCTTTTCTGCAGGTGCCGAGACATACCCTGATTTACCGGATGGAAAAGTATGATATCAAGAGATCGTGATATGTGTTACAACCCGTGGCGCGTTGTAGAGTGGCACATGGCATGAAAATCCATGATTCAAGATGGATTAGGGAGAATACAGATAGACCGGTTCATGGGTTATCAAAACGGATGTTGTGATCGGTTGACATTTTGTTCTACGTGGGTTTACATGAATATATAACTATTTTTGTAGGGAACAGAAGGGTTCGTTATGCGTCGTCTGGTGTTAATTGTTGTTGTGTTGATGTTGGTTGGTGGCTCTCTCTATCTCGGTTCCGCCAGTAGTTCGCGGCCAACTTACGAGCCGGCTCAGTTGGTTGCTCTGGGTACTGTTGCTCCTGACTTTCAGCTTGAGGACACGCTGGGCAATAAAGTGTCTCTTTCAGGTTTGCGTGGTAAAGTTGTCCTTGTGAATTTCTGGGCGATCTGGTGTCCACCTTGCAGGGCAGAAATGCCCTCGATGGACAAGCTCAATAAAGCCATGGCAGGGGAAGATTTTGTCATGCTGGCGATTAATATTGAGGAGAATGGCCGGGCCCTTGTCCCTGATTTCCTGAAGAAGTCTCCGCATACTTTTTCTGTTCTTTATGATGATCAGGGGGTCGTGCAGAATCTTTATGGGGTTTACAAATTCCCTGAATCATTTGTAATCCGAAAAGATGGTATAATTGACGATAAGGTCATCGGTGCAATTGACTGGGCGCATCCTGAAACCATTGCGTACTTCAAAGGATTGACGAAAGGGTAGCAACTTGCAGCAGGCAGCTGACATAACCTATTGGATTGCGTTTACCGCCGGGATTTTGTCCTTTGCGTCACCCTGTGTGTTACCGCTGATTCCCTCGTATCTGACCTATATTACCGGGCTGTCCTTCAGTCAGCTCGAAGAAGCACACCCCAATGCCAAGGTCCGCCTGACGGTTCTACTTCACTCTCTCTGCTTTATTCTTGGCTTTACAGTCGTTTTTGTCACGCTGGGTGCCATTGCCGGAGTTGCTTCCAGCAAATTTCAGCTCCACCTTCGTGAGGGGTTGGAGTATGTCGAAAAGATTGGCGGGTTGTTGATTTTCCTGTTCGGAATTCATATGACAGGTTTGTTTCACTTTGGCGTTCTGCTGGGTGAAAAAAGGGTTCAACTGCATAAAAAACCTAGCGGTTTTATCGGCACCTTTGTTGTTGGTCTTGCCTTTGCTGCCGGCTGGACCCCCTGTATTGGTCCAATCCTCGCCTCAATTCTCGTGGTCGCTGCCAGATCCGGTAATGTTGGTGAGGGTGTTGCCTTGCTCTCAGTCTACTCCCTGGGACTGGGTGTCCCGTTTCTGATCTCCGGCCTTCTCTTTCACCAGTTTCTGACTGCTTTTAAGCGTTTCCGCAAGCACATCCGTTTGATTGAAATAGGCACCGGCGTTATGCTGATGGCTGTCGGTATCATGCTTATGTTCAATCTTATGGGACAACTCACTATGTACCTCTACCAGTGGTTTCCTATCCAAGGTTAGTTTTAAAAACAGTAGCGCGGAACGCGGGTCGAGGGACGCGAAAAGACAAAAGCAATGCCGGCGGGTTGCGTGCCACCGTCGTCCTTTGAGCTATGGTGGACTTGCCCGGCATACGCCATACTTGCCCCTTTCTTGTTAATCACTAATAAACTTCATGAATCTGCTTGACATAACAATGCGTCCCGTTTAAATTGAAATCCATTTTCAATTAGACGGGACTTATGAGAAAAATCCTAACAAATACCAAAACAAAAAACCAATTTAAGGATTTCCTTCTGACTCAGGGGTTGAAATCCACACGTCAGCGGGAAATCATTCTGGATGAATTCCTGCGTGCCGGTTCGCACCTTTCTACTGAGGACCTCTATCTTCGTTTGCGTAAGGGGAATCCCCATATTGGTTATGCAACTGTCCATCGCACCTTAAAGCTCTTTGCTGAATGCGGTATTGCTGAGCAACGGCATTTTGGTGATGGCCAGGCACGTTATGAAGCGAGTGATTGCGACGAGCATCATGATCATTTGATCTGTGTTGTCTGTGGAAAGATCGTTGAATTCGAGGACCCACGTATCGAAGAACTACAGCTCGAGGTCGCGGGGGCGCATGGCTTTACCATAGAACGGCATCGTCTTGAGCTCTACGGTTGTTGCCTGGAATGTCGCCAAGTTTAGTCTTTTTGTTTCCAATTTCTGAAAACAATTTATCAATAAAATGCGGGAAGGTAGTACGAACATTTATGCAAAAACAACAGCGTGATGAAAAGAAAATCATTCTGGTTGGCAACCCGAATGTCGGTAAAAGTGTGGTCTTCAACACTTTGACCGGGAGCTATACGACCGTCTCCAACTATCCGGGCACCTCTGTGGAGGTTTCACGCGGCCAGTGCCAGATAGCTGATGAGAGTTTCCTGGTTCTTGATACTCCGGGAATGTACTCTTTGCTGCCGATTACTGAGGAAGAGCGGGTTGCTCGCCGAATCCTTCTTGAGGAATCGCCATATGTGGTTGTGCATGTTATCGATGCCCGCAATCTTGAGCGGATGTTGCCGATGACGTTGCAGCTCATAGAGGCCGGACTGCCGGTGTTGTTGTTGGTCAACATCATGGATGAGGCCGAACGGGTCGGCATGCAGATCGATATCTCTTTGTTGCAGGAAAAGCTGCAGATACCTGTTATCGGTGGTGCGCTCGGTCGCGGTAAAAGGGGCCTCTGGGAGTTACGTGATGCGATCAGTGATTTTCAGCCCCGCCAGACGACCTTTGTTTATGCCACTGATCTGGAAAAAGATATTCAGAAAATCAGTACCCTGATGCAGGGAGACTATATTCTCAGTAAGCGCTGCCTGACACTCATGCTGTTGCAGAGAGATGAAGAGATCGTCCAAAGGGTTCAGGACAGGGAAAACTCGCAGTATGCCAAGGTGGAAAATGCTGTCAATGAAACGGTCTTCGCGCGTCGCGTCGATCTGCATCTGCGCATCAGCCTTGAACGAAAACGAATCTGTAAAGGGTTACTGGCAGGCGTCATAACTCAGCAGGAAGGTGAGCGTCCAGTATTTGCCGACCGCTTTTCCAACTGGACAATGAACCCATGGACCGGTATTCCCTTGTTGCTGCTTGTCCTCTACTTTGGAATCTACCAGTTCGTTGGTGTTTTTGGAGCCGGTACGATCGTTGATTTTTTGGAAGGCGGTATTTTTGAAGAGTATCTCAACCCCTGGGTGATCGGTTGGTGTGAGCAATATATCCCCTGGTATTGGCTCAACGAACTTCTGGTTGGTGAATACGGCCTGTTCACTCTTGGGGTGCGCTATGCCGTGGCCATCATTTTACCGATCGTCGGAACCTTCTTTATTGCTTTTGCTGTGATAGAAGACAGCGGCTATTTCCCGAGGCTGGCCATGCTGGTTGACCGGGTCTTTAAAAGGATCGGTTTAAATGGCAGGGCCGTGATCCCAATGGTGCTTGGTTTTGGTTGCGATACCATGGCAACGGTTGTTACCCGGACGCTGGAGTCGACCAGAGAGCGGGTTATTGCCACCCTCCTGCTCGCCCTTGCCATTCCCTGCAGCGCCCAAATGGGGGTTATCCTGGGGTTGCTTTCTAGTGTACCGGGAGCCTTGATGGTCTGGCTCGTCTGCATGGTTGGTGTTTTTCTGCTGGTCGGCTTTCTTGCCGCTCAGGTTGTCCCTGGTGAACGGCCTATGTTCTACATGGAAATCCCACCAATGCGGCTACCGCAGCTGCAGAATGTCATGGTCAAAACCCTGACCCGTATGCAGTGGTACTTCCTGGAAATCTTTCCACTTTTCATGATTGCATCTGTATTACTCTGGGCTGGAAAATTGAGTGGTGCTCTAGAGTGGCTGGTCGAGATGTTCAATCCGATTATGCGCCTTCTCGGGCTGCCTGGTGAGGCTTCGACAGCCTTTATCTTAGGCTTTTTCCGGCGGGATTTTGGTGCTGCCGGTCTTTATGATTTGCAGACTGAGGGTCTGCTGGACCCGGTGCAGTTGACGGTCGCTGCTGTGACCTTGACCCTGTTTGTTCCCTGCGTCGCGCAGTTTCTGGTCATGCAGAGAGAGCGTGGTTGGCGCACGGCACTGATAATCTTCTTTGTGGTTACAGGCCTGGCTTTCAGCGTGGGCTGGTCACTCAATCAGTTCCTGCTGATGACGGGGATTCTATGAAGTGCGCCTTTTGTGAACATGAACTGACGCCTGAGATGCTACGTGATGAAGGGTGTGGGGCATGTATTGGTGGTTGTCGGAAAATTCATTGCCCCTATTGTGGCCATGAGAATCCGGTTGTGTCTGAGTTTCTGGACAAACTCCTGAAAGGCGGTAAAGATAAAGGGTGAATGGTTAAAGGTTAAAGATTTCCCTTAGCCCAGAACCCTTAGCCCTGTAACCTTGATCCGTTAAGCTGTTAGTAATAAAGAAAGGTTTTGCTATATGAAAATTTCTGACAAGGCTGAAGAAATCCTGGAATCTCTGTGGATTGCCACGGTGGAGGAGGGCGAAAATGCGGCCCACTTTGATACTCTTGGAGTCGGTCCCGATGACGAAGGATTGTCTGAGCTGTCTCGACTTGCTTACATAGAAATCCGTGGAGAACGGGTTCATTTGCGTAAAGAGGGACGTGAAGAAGCGCGTATGACAGTACGTCGCCATCGTCTGGCTGAACGCTTGATGATGGATATCCTGGATATCAAAGATGCCTCCGCCGATGCTAGAGCCTGTGAGTTTGAGCATCTGTTGCACCATGGTGTTGACACCAAGATCTGCACGTTGCTCAATCATCCGACCACCTGTCCGCATGGTAAGCCGATCCCACCGGGAACCTGCTGTGAGCAGGCACGCCAGGAAGGGGAGGTTGGTGTCGTGGCTTTGACTGAACTCAAGGCTGGGGAGAAGGGAGAGATCGCCTATCTTGCTGCCAGTGATGTCAGTAAAATGCACAAGTTGATGAGTATGGGTGTTCTTCCCGGCAGTAACCTGGAGGTGATCCGGACTTTTCCTTCATATATTTTCAAAGTCGGCTATTCGGAATTTGCTGTTGACGGTGAACTTGCCAGAGAGATTTTTGTGCGTAAGTCATAGGCCATATTGGATTCAGGTTTAACCCTTGCAACCAGACTTGTAATTACCTAT
>JAUWTX010000285.1 GCA_030614505.1 Desulfuromonadales bacterium | reverse complement strand
TATCTCCGGCTTTTCCGGCAATGCCGCCAGTTGACCGATAAAACTGACGATGTCGCGTCTTACCAGAGGTTCACCACCGGTCACACGAACCTTGCGAATCCCCAATCGACAGGCAGCAGCAACAACCCGTAGCAGCTCTTCGTAACGCAGCACATCACCGTGTGAGAGGCCAGCAACCCCTTCTTCGGGCATGCAGTAACGACAGCGCAGGTTACAGCGATCAGTCACGGAGAGACGCAAATATTCAATTGTTCGTCCGAATTGGTCTTGCATGAGAATCCTTGGCAGTCTGTCGGGCCATCAAGACTGAAGCGAAAATTTGGTCGTTTGAGGTCAGATTTTAGCTCGTTTGAGAGTAATAGCTGTAGCTATTGGTCGAAAAGGAGCTGAGATATGGGCCAAACGAACGAATTTGTAGCCAGTTCATTGATTGTCCGACAGGCTGCGAGGCCAGTTTCTATTGTCGCTCCATTGTAGCATTGGCCAAACGGACCAGGCAATACAGGGAGGTGTTATTTAATCAGCGTTTCTGCGCCGGAAGAAATTGTTCAAAAGCCTTCTTGTCCATCGCACAACGGTAAGCTTCCTCGCCGGTTACATGCTTTGACTTAAGCAGTTCCATGATGTGCTGGTCCATCATCTGCAGTCCCTCGCCTTTCGCCGTCTGCATAATTGACGGCACCTGGAAAGTCTTGCCTTCACGAATCAGGTTAGAAACAGCAGCGTTGCAAATCAGGATTTCAAGGGCGGCCGCGCGGCCTTTGCCATCGGCCTTGCGCAGCAACTGCTGGCAGATGACCCCTTTGAGGCTCTCACCGAGCATGGTGCGTACCTGCTCCTGGCCATCTTTGGGGAATGCATCGATGATGCGGTCGATGGTCTTAGGCGCCGAGTTGGTATGCAGAGTACCGAACACCAGGTGGCCGGTTTCAGCAGCAGTCATCGCCAGAGAGATGGTCTCCAGATCACGCATCTCACCGACCAGGATGACATCGGGATCCTCGCGCAGGGCGGCGCGCAAAGCATTGGCAAACGACTGCGAATGCTGACCAATCTGACGCTGGTTGAGGAGTGACAGTTGATTTTCATGAATAAACTCGAGAGGATCCTCGAGAGTCAGGATATGCTCGCGACGAGTCTTGTTGATCAGATCGATCATCGCCGCCAAAGTGGTCGACTTGCCGCTACCGGTCGGCCCGGTCACCAGCACCAGCCCCTTTTTCAACTTGGTCAGCTTACGGATACCTTCCGGAAGGCCGAGTTCGTCGGCAGTCAGAATCTTGCTGGGAATAATACGGAAGACAGCAGCAATACCCCGATGGGTCTCCATCAGATTGCCACGGAAACGCGCCACCTCCGGCAAGGAATAGGCAAAATCCAGGTCTAGGTTCTCTGTAAACTCTTCATGTTGTTCCTTGGTCAGGATCTCAAAAAGCAGCCCACGGGCCTGTTGATCACTTAAGGGAGGATAATTGAGCTTTTCCATCTCACCATGTAGACGGAAGAGAGGCGGCGCGCCGGTGGAGATATGCAGGTCACTGGCACCTTGTTGCTTCATCATCTTGAACAGCGAATCAATTTTGGCCATACTCTCCCCCGAAGATTCTTGATCACAGGCCTTAAGGTTCCTGATCACGGTTATTATCCCCGCAAAGCGCCGCTCATTCTGGCAGATGGGCCTTTTCTTTGTCAAGCTGAATGCCCGCCTGAATCCCTGCGGAGACAAACTGGATTCAGACTTGATGTTCAGTGTAACATTGTGGTATCAACCCCGACTCAAGCAGCTTACTAAGGAATATGGAGAAACTATTTATGAGTAAAGCCCTGGGACTCCTCTCGGGAGGACTTGACAGCAGCCTGGCGGCCCTGTGCCTTAAACGTCAGGGCGTTGAGGTCACTGCGATTGCCTTCGTCACGCCGTTCTTCGGCAGCAGCAAAGCAGAACTTGCGGCCCGCCAGATGGACATCCCCCTGATTATCGAAGATATCAGCAAGATTCACCTGGAGATGTTAAAGAACCCACGTTACGGCTATGGCAAGAACATGAACCCCTGCATTGATTGCCATGCCATGATGTTTCGTCTTGCTGGTGAAATCATGGCCGAGCGGGGTTTCGACTTTCTCTTTTCCGGCGAAGTCCTCGGCCAGCGGCCGATGAGCCAGAATGCCAATGCGCTGCGTTCGGTTGCAAACTATTCCGGACACCCGGACCGAATCCTGAGACCGATGAGCGCCCGGCTCCTGCCGATCACCCCCATGGAAGAACAAGGCTTGGTCGACCGTGAGCAACTCCTCGACATACAGGGCCGCTCACGCAAACCTCAGGAAGCACTCGCCAAAGAATGGTGTTTAACGGATTTCCCGTCCTCGGGCGGCGGCTGTCTGCTCACAGAGATTCATTTTTCAGACCGCCTGCGTGACCTGTTCAAACACCAGCCAGATTGCACAGTCGATGATGTTGGGCTGCTCAAGATCGGTCGCCAGTTCCGACTTTCGGAGCAGGCCAAGCTGACCCTCGGCAGGCACCAGAAGGACAATGAAGCAATTCGGGCAGCGGCTAACAACTCTCACATCGTTTTACGCGCTCTCGAAGTAACGGGGCCTCTGGGGCTGATTTCCGGTCAACCGACTGAGGAAGACCTGCGAAGGGCCGGTGCCATCACCGCCTCTTACGGCAAAGGCAAAGACCAGACACAGGTCGAAATTCTGGCAGAGACTCCGAACGGTGAGCAGCGTTTCACCGTCACCCCCATGCCGCGGAATGAAGCTAAGGAGATGGCGGTCTGAAAGACAGAGAGCGGACAGGGGACTGGCTCCACAGGTGCCTCTCCCCCTCAATGCCCCAGAACAAAAAAGCTCCCCGGTTGTCCGGGGAGCTTTTTTTGTTTGTAGCTGTTTGGACAAGCGTTACATC
>JAUWTX010000172.1 GCA_030614505.1 Desulfuromonadales bacterium | reverse complement strand
TGGTGCAAGCCTTGTCGAAGCGCCCTCGGGCTATTCTGGTGATTGATGAGATTCATACGATTGTCGGTGCCGGGGCGACCAGCGGCGGCTCTCTTGATGCAGCCAATATTCTCAAGCCGGTACTTGGCTCCGGAGAACTGCGTTGCATCGGCTCGACCACCTACGAAGAGTACAAGAATCTTTTTGAAAAGGATCGGGCCCTGGCGCGGCGCTTTCAGAAAATCGATGTGCTGGAGCCGAGTGTCAGTGAAACTGTCGAAATCTTACATGGTCTCAAAGGGGCCTACGAAGAGCACCACGGTGTAAAATATACGCCTGCGGCCCTTGAGGCAGCTGCCAACCTCTCTGCCCGGCATGTCAACTTCCGCCGCCTGCCAGACAAGGCGATTGATGTGATTGACGAGGCTGGTGCCAGGCTGAGACTCTATCCACGCAAACGTTCGACAATCGGTGTCACCGATATTGAAACGGTGGTTGCCGGGATGGCACGTATCCCGTCGCGCAAACTTGCCCAGAGTGACCGACGTAAGTTGAAGGATCTTGACCGGTCCGTCAAACGCCAGGTCTTTGGTCAGGATCAGGCTATCGATCAGATCTGTCAGGCGATTCGTCGGGCTCGTGCCGGTCTTGGCCAGCCGGAAAAACCGACCGGCTCGTTTCTCTTTACCGGGCCGACCGGGGTGGGCAAAACCGAAGTCGCCAGGCAACTTGCGACGCAGATGGGAGTAGAGTTTCTGCGTTTCGATATGAGCGAGTACATGGAGAAGCATGCCGTATCGCGCCTGATCGGCTCGCCCCCGGGGTATGTCGGTTTCGAACAGGGCGGTCTTTTGACCGATGCCGTGATTCGCAACCCGCATGCTGTGCTGCTCCTCGATGAGATCGAAAAGGCCCACCAGGATATCTTCAACATCCTTTTGCAGGTCATGGATCATGGCACTCTGACTGATAACAACGGGCGTCAGGCTAATTTCCATAACGTGGTCCTGATTATGACCAGCAATGTTGGCGCACGGGAGATGAGTAGCGCACCGATTGGCTTTGGCGATCGCCTGCCTGGTGAAACGCGTCAGGCTGTTGAGAAAACCTTTTCTCCGGAATTCCGCAATCGCCTTGATGCGATTATCTCATTCAGCCCTCTCGATGAAGAGATCATGACTCGTGTGGTTGACAAATTTATCCGCCAGTTGCAAAGTTCACTGGACGAGCGCAAAGTTACTTTGAAGCTGACCGCTGGTGCCCGGCGTGACCTGGCTCGCCGCGGTTACGACCCGATCTTCGGCGCCCGTCCTCTCGGTCGCTTGATCGAGAGTGAAATCGGTAATCTGCTGGCTGATGAAATCCTGTTCGGCAAGCTCTCCCGTGGTGGACAAGTCCGCATCGCCAGCAAGGCCGGAAAACTCAATTTCAGCTACAGCTGAAACCCAGGACGCGATTTGTTATGAGAGTTTTTGACTTCCGCGTTCCTCGTCCCTCGTTCCGCGCGACCTTCTCCTGATGCCTGTCTTTCGTCTCACCGATGAACTGATTTTTCCTGACCCACGTTGGGCCACCGCAGAAGGCCTGTTGGCCGTCGGCGGTGATCTCGCTCCGCAACGACTGATTCTGGCCTACCAACTCGGCATTTTCCCCTGGTACGGTGAAGAGGAGCCGATCATGTGGTGGTCGCCGGACCCTCGCTGTGTCCTGATCCCTGAAAATGTGTATGTGTCACGTCGGCTGGAAAGAGTGATCAAACAGCAGCGGTTTCAATTGACCTGCAATCGTGCTTTCGAGCAAGTTGTTGAGGCCTGTGCAGGTGTCCGGCTTAAACAAGGTGAGGAAACCTGGCTGATTGCTGAAATGCAGACGGCTTATCAGAAACTTTATGAGCTTGGATTTGCCCATTCTGTGGAAGCCTGGGCTGGTGATAAACTGGTCGGTGGGCTCTATGGCATTGCCATCGGTAAATTCATGTTTGGTGAGTCAATGTTCCATACGCAGCCGAATGCCTCCAAGGTTATCCTGGCACAGTTGGCGCGTCATCTGCAGAGAGAAGGCTTTGCTCTGCTCGACTGCCAGGTACCCAATCCGCACTTGATCAGCATGGGTGCTGGTCATATTGCGCGTGAGGATTTTCTTGAGCGTCTGGCGGTTGGCGGATTGGGGCCAGCAGGTACGGCAGGGAAGGTTGTGTTTCCGGAGATTTTATAACCCATTTAACGCAAAGCCGCAAAGGACGCCAAGGATGGCAAGGCCCCTGCTATTCCTTTGCATCTTTGCGCCTTTGCGTTAAAACTTTGGTAGTTTTGTTCGATGTTAGACCCCAACAAAAAAGGCCAGCTCCCTTAACAGGAACCGGCCTTTCTTTTCTATAAAGAACTAAACGCAAGGATTAGTCTTTGCGCATCAAGCGCATTTTCTTACGCAGGCGTCTCTGGGCTTCTTTCTCTTTGCGCTTACGCTTAACACTTGGCTTTTCGTAGAATTTACGTTGTTTCATTTCACGGAAAAGACCTTCCTGCTGTAGCTTACGCTTGAGAACCCGGATGGCTTTTTCGACATTGTTGTCGACGACATGGATCTCCACCTGCAATCACCTCGCTTTCTTGGATAATTAATCTCCCGGAGGGAGAAGAGTGCGGACTATAGACGATTTTTCAATGCAGTGCAAGTAAGAATCGCCACCCCAGATCCACCGGCCCTATATAAATATTGATTGCCGACATCCAGATTTTTGGTCAAAATCCTCTCGTCGATGTGTTTTACGCCAGTTAATCGTCAAGGCTGGCGAATTTTGCTAAAAGTGGCTTCCTATATGCCCTCCTGGTCGCATTTATGGCACAGCTACCCCTTTGTGGTCAGATTCCCCCCTGTATCTTGAACTGTCAGTCGCTCATCTCTGTGGTCGGTGGCCCTTCTCGGGCAAGAAACATAATGCGTGCTCGAATCTGCAGCAACAAGCCATAGCCCGGTTTCTTGGGACTGATGAGAATTTTTAGCTGACTAGAACGCTGCAAAACTTGTCCGGCCAGATTGATCAATCCGAATCTGATCGCTTTGAGTCTCTTGCGTCTCCAACTCGGTGGCAATACCAGCTGTTTCATCGCGGCATTGAGGTTTAAAGCAAGAATCATGATGCCCCACCAAGCAGCATTTTCTCCAAAATCTCCAGAGGGGAGTTTCCCTCCGGCAAGGTCGTCTTTCATGACGGCGTGAACCTCTTCACTTTTGCCACAGCGCTCACGATACCAACGAACCAATTCATTGCCGTCAACGTCTCGATTGGTGACAATACCCCGAACCTTATAATGTTGACCACTATGGGCCTGTATCTGATCAGATTCTTCGACGGTTTCACACCCTGGGAGTTCCAATTGATCCTGGAGCAGCTTGCGCGTTGCAACATAACGATAGCTGGGACCGTTTTTACTGGAACCTACCCAGTTCGGAACGTAACAGACTTCGGCCCACTGCTGACCCGTTTCGTACTGGCGACCATCTGAATCGGTGCGCAACACCGGAAACCACTGATCTTCGGCTACTTCGCGGACTGCTTGACGAAAGCCTGCGGTGACAGTTGCTCCGATGGCAAATTCAATGACACCGAAACGTTCGCTACGTCCTTCGGCACAGTAGCGCAGAAGATCTTGTTGGTATCCGGCTGTATCGGAACGAACGCAGACTTTCTCGACGCCCTCAGGAAGACTTATGAGCGATTCTTGCAAAAGACGCAGTTGCTGATACCCAGCGGGGACATTCCCATCGCGAAACTCGGAGAGGAGCACCTGATCCTGTTCAAACCAGTAGACATTGAAGGGCTGATAAGCCTTGTAATGCTGATAACACCATAGGGTACTGTCCTTCTCACTGCAGACCAGCGTCGCATCCATATCGAGGGTTGCCTGGCTTTGCGGTGAACGGCTCTGGATAAAGGAAACCAAGTCCCGATTGACCATCCTCAAAGCCTTAAGATGATCATTGGCTTTAGGGATGAATGCGCTATGAGCCTGGCGTTTCTCTTCCTGCTCAGGATCATGAAAGGCCGACAGGTAACGAAACACTGGCGAGGCCGAAACAAAAGTCCGGCGACGTTCTTTACGCCAGCGCCGCTCAAGGGAACGTCGTTCACGTCGTGGCAGACCATAATGTTCCACTTTGCGCATAATCTGACAAAGCCCTTCATCGGCCTCCAGTCTCTCAAGATCAGCAACACAATCACCACCGGCCAGATTCAGCAGAATCAGAGACAGGACGATCTGATGATCACTCCAGCCCTGCATGCTGTCGCTGCGAATCTTAAGATGGCGACAGAGAGAGTCACGCAACCCTGCCGCTTGCGCCAAATCAAGGTAAGCGGGTAGTCCGGCTAGAGCCGTAAGGCCTGAAACGCGTTTCTGATCTTGATACTGGAATGGGAGAACACCTTGTGCCATAATTGTTTCACCTCGTTGGTGATAGTTGTTTTCTCGCAAAAACATTCTATCTTCCCGGCTTTGCCGGGATCAACGAGGTTCTTTATTTTTTAGCTGGTGGATCTGGGATGGTGGTAACCAGCTCGCGTAAAGAGGTGGTGCGCTACAAGAAAGAGTTCGACAAGTATGTCACCCGTAAGGGTTATGATTCGATTCGGGCAATGGTCGCATTTTCAGGCGAAGTGGAATTTGGCACAAAAGACCCAAACGCAACTGAGCTGCTTGGGGATAAATTCACCGAACGCAATATGAACCCCGGTCTCAAGGGGCGCGACATGCGCAAAGCTTTTGACTCAGGTGATTATCAGATTATGCTGGTGGCCAATAAATTCCAGACCGGCTTCGACCAGCCTAAGCTCTGTGCCATGTATGTGGATAAAAAGCTCGGAGGCGTCGAGTGCGTACAGACGCTATCGCGCCTCAACCGGACCTATCCCGGCAAAGCAGAAAGCGGCACTTTTGTGCTCGACTTTTTCAACGACCCGCAGGAGATTCTTGACGCCTTTCAGCCCTATTACCAGACCGCCGAACTTGCCGATGTCTCAGATCCCGACTTGGTCTTCGACCTGTTCGACAAGTTGCGTGCAGAAGGAATCTTCACCTGGCAGGAGGTCGAGCAGTTTGCCGTGGCCTTCTTTGCCAAAAACAAAAGTAGTGCTGCGATCAGCAACATCTGTAAGCCCGCAGTTGAGCGTTGGCAGAAACGCAATAAGCTGGCCATCGACGCCTACAAGACCGCCAAGGTGATGTTTGAGCGCACCAAGAAGACCGGTGACCCAGTGCTGACCGCTAATGCC
>JAUWTX010000231.1 GCA_030614505.1 Desulfuromonadales bacterium | reverse complement strand
TAACGTCAGCGCGGCGTTGACTACGGAACGTGCCCTGTTAGCCAATGAGATTCATCAGAGCTTGCAGGCCACCCTCAATCAATATGACATCGGTGTGCGTATCGTCACGGTCAAGTTTCAGGATGTGACCCCCCCCGATCCTGTCAAGGCGGCCTACAACGAGGTTAACGAGTCCGAGCAGCAGAGGGAGAGCCTGATCTTCCAGGCTCGCGAGCAGTTCAACCGTGAGGTGCCGCGTGCCCGCGGCGAGGCGAAGAAAGTGCTGCAGGAGGCGGAAGGCTATGCTGTTGAGCGGGTTAATAAGGCCCGCGGCGAAACCAACCGGTTTTTAGCCCTGCTCACTGAGTATCGCAAAGCTCCATCGGTGACCCGGAGCCGGATCTATCTGGAGACACTCGAGGAGATCCTGCCCCGCCTGGATGAGATCTATATCATGGATGCCAAAAATAGCGGATTGCTGCCCTTACTACCCCTGCGCAAGTCGTTGGAAGGAGGGGCCAAATAATGAAAGCACCAATTATCCTGATTTTCATAGTTGTAGCGATTCTTGTTGGCATGGATGGTCTCTACGTGGTTAACGAAGCGGAGCAGGCGATCATCACCCAGTTCGGCAAGCCGGTAGGTGGTGTCGCTGAGCCTGGATTGAATTTCAAAATCCCCTTTGTGCAGAAAGTCAGTCGTTTTGAGAAACGCATCCTGAAATGGGATGGTGACCCTAACCAGATTCCTACCAAGGACAAAAGGTTCATTTGGATCGATACCACGGCGCGTTGGCGCATCGCGGATCCTCTTCTGTTTTACACCACGGTTGCCACTGAACGCGGTGCTATGAGCCGCCTCGACGATATTATCGATTCGGTGGTGCGCGATGCTGTTTCCGGGCGTCTGCTGGTGGAACTGGTGCGCGGCAGCGACTACCAGGCCCAGGGTGAAGTGGAGGAGCGACTGGAAGTCGAAGGCGTTGAAATAAAGAAAGAAGACCTGGTCGGCCGCGAGGAGATCATGATTGGGATTCTTGAGAAGGCTCGAGCCAATACCCCGGATTACGGCATTGAACTACTCGACGTGCAGATCAAGCGTATCAACTATGTCGAGCAGGTGCGTACCCGGGTCTACGAACGTATGATCAACGAGCGCAAGAAGGTCGCCGCCCAGTATCGCTC
This sequence comes from Desulfuromonadales bacterium, assembly GCA_030614505.1. Taxonomy (GTDB): domain Bacteria; phylum Desulfobacterota; class Desulfuromonadia; order Desulfuromonadales; family BM103; genus M0040. Next base: position 2,913 of record JAUWTX010000231.1, on the reverse strand, counting down.
CGAGGGTGAGGGCGAAAAGGCCGACATCCTCGGCCAGATGGAGCGCGAGCTTAAGGAAATCAGCTCTGAGGCCTATCGCAAGGTACTCGAAGTGCGCGGTGGTGCTGATGCGGAAGCTGCAGCAATTTATGCTCAGGCCTACAACAAGGACAAGGAGTTCTATACTTTCCTGAGGACTCTGGAATCCTATAAAAAGTCGATTCAGAAAAATGGCCGACTGGTGATTTCTACCGACTCGGATTATTACCGGTATCTGAAAGAGGCGAAGTAATCCCCTCTGGAAATTGTCGGATTCTGAACGACGTGTAACGACACGGGGGCGGGGATGGTCATAATGACTGTCCCCGTTGCCCTTTTTAAAGGTTGTAAAAATCTCTTTATGGCCAAACCCTGGAAGACCATCGAAAGCATTACCACCGATGAAGGTGTTCTCGAACTGCGTCAACGTGATGAACGTGATTTCCTGATCACTGTTGGAGGCCTGGTGTTGATGAACAGTATGGCCAATCGCTCCGAGGTGGTGCTGGGTCAGTTTGCCTGTAAGCATCTGAAGAACCATTCCGGGGCACGGGTACTGGTCGGCGGTTTGGGGATGGGGTGTACCCTCAGGGCTGTTCTCGATTCACTGTCGACGACGGCCGAGGTGGTAGTGGCCGAACTCAATCCGGTGGTTCTGGAGTGGTGTCGAGGACCGTTGGCTGACTTGACCGGTGGTGCGGCAAGCGATCCACGGGTTCGTGTTGAGATCGGCGACGTGGCGGATCTGGTGCGCAACACTTCCAGGGGTGATAGCTCCAAAAAATTTGATGCAATTGTTTTTGATCTCTATAAAGGGCCTCATTATCATACCGACAAGATCAAAGACCCACTCTACGGTAGCCGGGCGATCGAAAATGCCCGGTTGGCACTAAAGCCCGGCGGGGTATTCTCTATCTGGGGTGAAAACTACGATGAGGGTTTCGACAAGCGGTTGCGTGCTGCCGGCTTTACCGTTAGACATGAACGGCCGGGTCGGGGCGGTTTCCGTCATGTGGTGTTCATGGCAAAATTAGCGGCGACCAAGGGTGTCCCCTCTGCAGCGCGCAGAAAAAGCAAGACTTGATTCCTGGATGTGGCTATCATTATCAACTGATGCACAGACAGATTGTTCAGGCAGGATTGTCAATGACCTCCCAGTTATCTCTTGATACATATCCGCAGCAACTCGAACAGCTTGCAAAAGCCGTAAACGGTCGTTGTGTTTTTGGTGCCCCGCTCGTAGAGCATAGCAGCTGGCAGATCGGCGGCCCGGCTGACCTGCTGATTGAACCGGAGAGTGCCGACCAGGCAGCTGCAGTTGTTTGTTTTGCACGCCGCCATGAGATTCCACTGCTGGTGATTGGACAAGGCACCAACCTGCTCTTCGATGACGCCGGCCTACGTGGCATCGTTCTTAAACTGGGCCACAATCTTTCCCGAATTGCCATCAGTGATAACAGGATTACGGCCGAAGCTGGTGCCTGGGTGCCTGCCCTGGCACGCAAAGCAATGCTGGCCGGCCTGGCCGGTCTCGAGCATACCATTGGTATTCCCGGAACGATCGGTGGTCTGGTGCTCATGAACGGCGGTAGCCAACGCAAAGGGATCGGCGATAATGTGTGACGGGTCTGGATTGTCGATCGTGCAGGAGAACAGATCGAACTCAGTCGGGAAGAATGTTCCTTCTCCTATCGGCAGAGTGCCTTGCAGGGTACCGGTGCCGTAGTGGTCAAGGTAGAACTGGAATGTGAGCGAGAGCAACCGCAACGGATTCGCAGAATGATGCTCGAGGACCTGCGTGAGCGGCGGCGTAAGTTTCCGCGCAAGGAACCAAACTGCGGCTCCGTTTTCCTCAGCACGAGTGAGATGCATGCGAGCGTTGGTCCACCCGGCAAAATTATTGAAGAGGCAGGGCTCAAGGGAATGCGCATCGGCAATGCAGAAGTTTCTCGGCAGCACGCCAATTTTATCGTCAATTGCAACAGCGCGGCTTCAAAGGATGTTCTGAGTCTGATTGCCCATATTCGCCAAGTGGTGTACGAACGGATCGGCTTCGATCTCTGCTGTGAGGTGCGCTACGTGAGCACCAGCGGTGAGATCATGCCGGCACACCTGGTAAACATCTGAAGATTTTAGGGACTGTCCCCGAACGGGGACTGACCCTGCTTCAGGTCTATCCCTTTTCAATCTTCCGGATAAATTATGAATGCTCGTGATGAAGTCATTCTTGATACTGGAAATGTCCGTGTCCGTATCATGTTTCTTGATGGCGAACAGGCGACCGCCTGGCACTTTCATACTGTGGTGATTGATAAGATGCTCGGTCTGGAGGGGAAGCTTGCTGTCGAGTATCAAGAGCCACAAGATCGTGTTGAGCTCCGTCCTGGAGAGCGTTGCGAAGTGGCGGTCGGACGAGTACACAGGGTTGTTAACCTGACGGCTGAAACTGCAAAGTATCTGCTGGTGCAGGGTGATGGTCGATATGATTTTAATGTCGTGGATGAAATGACATTGTAGGTTTTCTATTGTGTCTTTTTATGGATTAATCGGATAGCTATTGCCAGGTCAGATTCAGGGTTGTAATTGTGGCCACCTGGTAACAGGTACCAATTTATTGTTTGTCAGGGTCAGTAACCCCATGTGTCAGCATCGAGGTGAACAGGACAGTGTTAAGAGGTTATCAACTTAGGGAAGAGTGATTTAATATCCATGTTATCTGCAAAGAAAATGTCCAAAGCCCTCCAGCAGGTCGGTATAAAAGTTGTTAATTATGAGGAGTCAAAAGACCCGAAGTTTATGGATGGCGAGGTTGCTCTTGAAAACTCACTCAATGTTCAGTTGGGTTTTGATTATGCTTGCCTCTGCCTCGTCAAAGAGGATGGTATCGACTATCTT
>JAUWTX010000149.1 GCA_030614505.1 Desulfuromonadales bacterium | reverse complement strand
TCATGATAAGCCCGCATCGCCGCGATGCCGTCATACGAAAGGTCCGGCACCATCAGATCACACACATTCTCAATCCGCACAAGAAGCGCATCAGCCAGACCGGGGAAAAGGGGGAGATAATTAAGCATTTTCTGTATAGAGAGAAGGGTTCCGAGACGAGGAAAAGCAATTTGAGCAGGCGTAATAATAGCCGTGATTACGCTCTGAACAACCAAGGGCGCCCAGATGGGTGCCCTTGGTTGTCTGCATTACAAAAGATCTATGCTCAAGCCTTATGCCAGCTCATCCACTGCCACCCGATAGCGCGGATCCTCGATCACATTAACCTCGATCATGCTACCGGCATTATCGAGCAAAGAACGACACTCAGCACTGAGATGCTTGAGGCGCAGCTTTTTGCCTTGCCCCAGATAGCGTTCGGTGAGACTGCTCACAGCCTCAAGCCCCGAGTGGTCACAGACGCGCGAACCGCGAAAGTCGATCACCACGTCCTCAGGATCTTCGGCCGGAGTAAACTGGTCGTGGAAAGAGCGCACTGAACCGAAGAAAAGCGGACCGTTCAAACGGTAGGTTTTGACCCCTGCTTCGTCAACGGAAATATCGGAGTAAATACGCCGGGCGTTCTGCCAGGCAAAAACCAGCGCTGAGACAATGACACCAACAGCGACGGCTATCGCCAGGTCGGTGAAGACGGTAACCGCCGAAACCAGGATCAACACCAGGGCGTCGCTTAAAGGAATTTTGTGCAGAATGCGCAGACTCGACCAGGCAAAGGTGCCGACCACCACCATGAACATGACACCTATGAGTGCCGCCACCGGGATCATCTCGATCAGGTTTGAGGCGAACACAATAAAGATAAGTAAGCTTAAGGCAGCGGTGATACCGGAGAGACGACCGCGACCACCGGAATTGATATTGATAATGCTCTGACCGATCATGGCGCAACCGCCCATACCACCGAAAAAGCCGGTGACTACGTTAGCGACGCCCTGCCCGATGCACTCACGGTTGCCACGGCCACGCGTTTCGGTGACCTCGTCGATCAGAGTCAGGGTCATCAGCGATTCGATCAAGCCAATAGCGGCGAGAATCACCGCGTAGGGGAGGATAATCAAAAGATTATCCAGAGACGGTGTCACCATGGGGAGGTGGAAAGAGGGCAAGCCACCAGCCACCGAGGCGAGGTCGCCAACCGTGCGGGTATCAAGTCCCAATCCATGGACCAGGCCAGTGACCACAAGAATAGCCGCCAGAGCCGAGGGAAAGGCCATCGTCAGTTTAGGCAGGAAGTAAATGATGGCCATGGTCAGTGCCACCAACCCAAGCATCAGATACAGGGTTGGGCCCGACATCCACTGCAACACGCCACTGGTATCGGCAATCTTGAACTGGCTGAGTTGCGCGAGAAAGATGATGATCGCCAAGCCGTTGACGAAGCCGAGCATCACCGGATGGGGGATCAAACGTATGAATTTACCGAGACGCAGAACTCCGGCGCCAACCTGGATAACCCCCATCAGCACTACCGTGGCGAACAGGTATTCAATGCCATGTTCGGCAACCAGGTCGACCATAACCACGGCCAGGGCACCGGTTGCGCCGGAGATCATCCCCGGGCGACCACCGATGGCTGCGGTAATCAAACCAACCATGAAGGCGGCATACAGACCAACCAACGGGTCAACACCGGCAACAAAAGAGAACGCCACCGCCTCGGGGACCAGGGCCAGGGCCACAGTCAGACCGGAGAGGAGGTCGTCTTTACAGGTGGTACTTTTTCTGACGAGAAATTCGAACATCGATTATCCTTAAAGTCTTGAATTGGAGAGTCAATATTTTGGAAAAAGACGCCGACTATAGTCGCCTCAAGAGCAGGAGGCAAGTTAAAAAATCACCATGTCTGGAAATCTATAACCTATGCGGTATGTAGTAGACAGAACGAGCTCTTGCCTCTTTTTTATCTGTTGGGGAAAATGATTTTAGAGTACTTACGGGGATGAAAAAGGTGGTCCAGCCTCTCCCAAACAATCACGCAAGGTGATGCAGGCCTTTGGAATCAGAGGACACGTTGGAAATGTGTCCCCCGAATTCAAAAACTCACAAAAAAAACCGGGAGAAACACGATAGCAAATCGCTTCAACCCCGGCTTTCAGCCCCTGATTTTGTTGAAATTTTTAGTTACTCATACTGCTCATGATCTGTTTAACTTCCTGGTCAAGTTGCGGACAAGGTGTCACCACAACTTCTTTTCCTCCGACACTGGTCTTGTAACGCTGTGCATCCAGATTGTGCATGTATGCATCACGAAGCTGCTCGTTCAACATCTGGATCTTCGCCTGGTCGAGCCCTTTCTCTTTTGCGGCAGCGATAAAACTCTGCACCGCACCATTCTCAATCATGGCAACGCCAAACTTCTTTGGTGGTTTGCCAATGAACACATAGGCATGATCATCCGCCGGAACCACTTCAAGCGTATCGGAGACCTGTCCCATCAGCTCCTGCAACGGACCGTCAAACTCATGAACCTGATCGGTAGCAGGATTATCAGAATCAAGCTCAGGGTAGTTCAACTTCTTACTAAAGAATCCCATCATTGCCTCCTTCCTTGATTGACGGGGCCAATTTCATATTTTTAACTTAACAGAGAACCAGAACATTGCAACCCACTGAAAAACTGAGAGATTATATCAAGCTTCAACTCCAGAATCGGGAAATTGGTGATAGATACGGCAGCAGATCATGTATGATAATGTTTAAGTAAGGGGATAACGCTCGCAACCTGCTTCTAACCTTGCTTGCGGTTCGTTGTAAATCCGTAGCGGAGAGGCCATCAATGTCATGAAACGATTTTGGCGTGCATTGCTAACGAGAAAAGAGAAGACTGCACAGAGGGACTATCCGCGCAGCATGCTGGATCTACGTGGCGGAGATCCATGCTGGTGTGGCAAAGACAAACCCTATCGAAAATGTCACCGCCCGGAGGATCGCAAACGGGAGAAGGAACTCGGCCTCGACCACCGCAAAAGAACGATTAGCGAGGCTTTCACCTGAAAACCGAAGTAATCGGGGCGGGGCCCGCCTCTCTAATTTGATCAGCGAAGAGTAAAGTTATGGAAGCAGATAAAGAGCAACCCACAATTGTTCAAAAAGAGATGGGGATAACCCATAAAGATTTTTATGGTGAACTTCCTAACCTACTCAACGACATTCCATATCATCGTATCGAAGACACCATTAAGTTTCAGCTCAACCACAAAAACATTGAAATCGTTCTTGACCCGGAAGGATTTCGTGAGCTGAGCCGGTCAGTCAAACTGCCTGTAACCTCTGTAACCTTTCGTTTCTTTGACTTTTCTGAAGTGGAAATTAGCAACTTTATCAAGCATTTCAACTTGAGGTTCATGAAAGGTGGAGGGTGATCTTCAGAATAGATATTGTATCCCCGACTCTGACTCCCGGCATTTTCCTTTTCCTCCGCTAGACTCGAATCAGGGAGCAAAGAAAAGGCCATGAAATCCTTTGAACCGGCCTATCGAGGATTGTTGCGCAGCGGAGAATTGGCCGAAAGGGCAAGATCGGCACATGCACATCTTGAACGCTGTGACCTGTGCGCCAATCAATGTCATGTCAACCGGTTACAGACCATCAACAGTGCGATCTGCCGTACGGGAGAGAGTGCCATAGTTTACAGCCACGGCCCACACTTTGGGGAGGAACGGCCGCTGGTGGGGCGGTTCGGTTCCGGAACCATCTTCTTCTCTCGATGCAATCTCCACTGTCTCTTTTGCCAGAACTGGGAGATCAGTCAAAGGGGTGAAGGCCGCGAAGTTTCGCCTGAAGAATTGGCCGCAATGATGCTGGAGCTTCAGGAGTTGGGCTGTCACAACATCAATTTTGTTTCTCCCAGCCATGTGGTCGCCCAGATTCTTGCCGCCTTGGCCCTTGCCGCCGAGCAAGGGCTGCGAGTGCCTCTGGTCTACAATACGGGAGGCTACGACAGCTCCGAAGCTCTGGCTCTCCTGGATGGAGTGGTTGATATCTACATGCCAGACATGAAGTTCGCCGATTCGGCAACTGCTCTAAAATACTTGCAAGTGCACAACTACCCAAAGGTCAATCAGGCGGCAGTCAAGGAGATGCACCGACAGGTGGGCGAACTTGTTTTGGATAAACAAGGGATTGCCCGACGAGGATTGCTGATCCGCCACCTGGTGCTTCCTGAAAATTCAGCCGGTACCGAGCAGATTCTCGCGTTCATCGCCCAGGAAATATCTCCGGACACCTACCTCAATCTCATGGATCAATACCGGCCCTGTTACCGGGCCAATGAATTACCACCCTTGGACCGGAGGCTACGCCGGAGTGAATTTCAGGTGGCCCGGGTTCAGGCCGGGAAGCATGGTTTGCATCGTCTCGATTGAAACTGGCGCATCAGGACATCAACGTCCAGAAAACCGTTCGCATCATATTACATATTGAAGCTGGACACTTAATAAGGGACACCCAATTTCAAGTGTCCCCGGCTCCTGTTGTGTCCGGCTAGCCGTTTTTTCCCTTATTAACCCGGAATCCCGATTTTGCCAGCGCCTCAGCCATCGTCGTCGATGATGCGGCCAGCTTCTTCTCGGGACGTGGTTTACGGCTTTGCTCCTTCTGCTCCGGTGGTTTCTCAGTTTTCCCTTTGCGCATGGTCAACCCGATTCGCTTGCGTTGTAAATCAACCGATAGAACCCTGACCTGCACTTGCTGACCAACCTTGACCACCTGATTCGGATCTTTCACAAACCGATCGGCAAGTTGACTGACATGCACCAGACCATCCTGATGCACGCCGACATCGACAAACGCGCCAAAGGCGGCGACATTGGTGACAATGCCGTTGAGAGTCATGCCTGCCTTGAGATCTTTGACCTCCACAACATCTTCACGGAAACTGGCCGTCACAAAGCTCGCACGCGGATCGCGACCCGGTTTCTTCAATTCAGCAACGATGTCACGCAGCGTCGGCAGGCCAATATCAGGTCCGACATACTGGTCCAGCCTGATTTTATCGAGTCGAGCCGGTTCAGCGATCAGTGCCGGCAGGGTAACGCCCAGGTCTGCAGCCATCTGCGCGACCAACGGGTAGCGCTCCGGGTGTACTTCGGTATTATCCAGCGGCTGTTCGGCGTTTCTAATGCGCATAAATCCCGCAGCCTGCTCATATGCTTTCTTGCCAAAGCGCGGCACCTTGAGTAACTGGTCACGGCGGGTAAAGGCACCTTCAATATCACGATGATTAACGATCGCCTTGGCCAGAGACTCACTGATCCCTGAGACAAAGCTGATCAGTGCCCAACTGGCGGTATTCAGATCGACGCCGACATAGTTGACACATGATTCCACCACCTCGTCGAGGGATTTTTTCAGGGCGCTCTGACTGACATCATGCTGATACTGACCGACGCCGATACTCTTGGGGTCGACCTTGACCAGCTCGGCCAGAGGGTCCTGCAAACGGCGAGCGATGGATATGGCGCCGCGCACGGTCAGGTCGAGATCGGCGAATTCTTCACGGGCGATATCCGATGCCGAATAGACACTGGCCCCGGCTTCACTGACCATGACCACCTGTACTTTCAAGCCAGCCTCTTTCAGACAGAGGCGGACAAACTGATCCATCTCACGTCCAGCCGTGCCGTTGCCGATCGCCACCATCTCTATGCCGTGGACATCAATCAAACGCAGCAGATCCTGTTTGGCCGACTCGACCCTGGCGCCGCCTCCGGTGT
>JAUWTX010000103.1 GCA_030614505.1 Desulfuromonadales bacterium | reverse complement strand
TGCCGGCACAGTGACCGGAGCTATGTTCCATTTGCTGACCCACGCCTTCTTCAAGGCTTTGCTCTTTATGGCCGCCGGTTGCGTTATCCACCTGGCTGGTAATGAAAACGATATTTTCAAGATGGGTGGTCTGGCCCGTCGCGGGCCGGTTGAACTCTTCTGGGTCTTTCTGGCCGGGGCTGTTTGTCTGGCCGGGCTCCCCCTGACGGGCGGCTTCTTTTCCAAGGACGGTATCCTGCTGGCACTTTTTACACATCCGGACCCGGTTTACCGGGTGTTCTGGCTGGTCGCAGTTGTGACGGCTCTGTTGACGGCATTTTACACCTTCCGCCTGGTTTATCTGGTGTTTGCCGGCGAGTGGCGCGGCACAGGCCAGCCTCACGCCATTCCATTGTTGATGCGCTGGCCGCTCTGGCCCCTGGCCTTGCTCGGAGTGCTCGGTGGTCTGCTCAACCTGCCGGCTTTCGTCGGTGGTAGTGAGGCGCTGCATCACTGGTACGGTGCTCTGGCCGGGCGTGTGGTGGCTGTCAGCCATGACGTGGAGTGGATGTTGATCGGTCTGGCTGTAGCGATCGCCATCCTTGGCTGGTTTGCCGCCCATTGGCGCTACCGCAACTATCAGGCCCCTCTGGAAAATGCAGCCAGCCGCTTTCTGTTGAGCGGGTGGCAAGCAGATGCCGTGGTTGATCGTCTCTTTGTGCGCCCCTTCACGGCCATGGCCCGTTTCTGTTCCTCCGGCTGTGATCGTTCTCTCTTCGACGGCACCATTAATGGCTTGGCACGGATGGTCTCTGGTTGGGGCTCCATGCTTGTACAGCTGACGACCGGACGTCTGACAACGTACCTGTCTGCCTTTGCCTGGGGCTTTTTGATTCTGCTTGGCTGGTTCCTGCTGAAGCTGGTTGATGGAGGAGGGCACTGATGACTGAGCTTGCAAGCCTTCCACAGTTCCCCGGGTTGACCCTGCTGGTGCTGCTGCCGCTGGCTGGTGCCCTGCTCTGCATGTTTCACGGCAAGCGCTCGGCAGAATGTCGTTGGCTGGCACTGGCGACCTCGTTGGCTGTCTTCGCCGTGACGGTTTACCTCTTTGTTTGTCACGGCCAGGGTGATGGCCGTTGGCTGCTTTACGAGGATGCTGTCTGGATCGAGCGTTACGGTATTCGCTATGTGCTGGCGATGGACGGCATCGCCCTGCTGATGGTTCTGCTCACCGCATTCATGCAAATTGCGGCGGTGCTTCTTGCCTGGCGGGTTGAGCGCCATGTCTCAAGCTTCTTCGCTCTGCTGCTGTTGCTGGAAGCGGGCCTGATGGGAATTTTCCTCGCCTATGATCTGGTGCTCTTCTATCTCTTCTGGGAAGTGGCGCTGATCCCGATGTTCTTCCTGATCAGTGTCTGGGGCGGTGTCAATCGTCGCCAGGCGGCGCTCAAATTCTTCCTCTACACCTTGGTTGGCAGCCTCTGCATGCTGGTTGCCATGATCGCGCTCTACCAAATTCATGGTGCGCAGAGCGGCGTTTATACCTTTGTTATCGGCGAGCTGCTTCAGACGCAGTTGACTGCTGCCCAGGAAGGCTGGCTGTTTGCCGGGTTCATGGCGGCCTTCATTGTCAAGTCACCGCTGGTGCCCTTCCACACCTGGCTGACCGATGCATTGACTGAAGCACCCGCTGCAGGTTCTCTCGATCTGACCGGCCTGTTGCTGAAGACTGGTATATACGGTCTGATTCGCATCGCGTTTCCGCTTTTCCCAAATGCCACCGCGAACTTCCTGCCGGTGCTTGGCGTGCTGGCCCTGGTCGGACTCTTTCATGCTGCCTGGAGTGCTTATCATCAGGATGATATCAAGCGCCTGCTCGCCTATTCGTCGATTTCCCACCTCGGCCTGGTGGTGCTTGGTCTGGCGGCTTGGCAGTTTACCGCCTGGGAAGGCAGCATTCTGCTCATGGTGACTCACGGTATTACCACGGGCGCACTCTTTATTCTGGTTGCCCTGATTCGTGAACGGACCGATACGCGCAGCATGCAGGAACTTGGCGGGCTCTGGGGCCAGGCCCCCTGTCTCGCCTTTATGTTTTTACTCTTTTCGCTGGCCTCACTGGGCTTACCCGGGCTGGCAAACTTTGCCGGCGAGATCCTGGTTCTGCTCGGCACCTTCCAGGAGCATCCGCTCTGGGCCGTCATTGCTCTGCTTGGAGTGGTCTTTACTGCTGCCTACATGTTGCGCATGATCCAGGGTGTTATCTGGGGCCCGGCCCGAAAGGAACGAACCCTGCCTGATCTGACGGCGCGCGAATGGCTGATTCTTCTACCCATGGCGATCCTGGTGGTCTGGCTCGGGATCTACCCGGAGCCTTTCCTGGCGCCCTTGCACGGTACCGTTGCTACCCTGTTAGCGGGAGGTCTGCCATGAGTTTGCTTGACCTGCTCGCCTTGCTGCCGATATTGATTCTCGTCTTTGGCGGGACGGCCATCCTGATGGCCGGAGCCTGGTATCGCGAACCGCGCCCGCTGCTCGCCGGCGGGATCGTAACCGCTCTGCTGGGAGCCGTTGCTGCTGGCCTGGTGCAACCGCCGACAGCTGAGATAGCCGGTCTCTTCAGTGCCGGCGGCTATGCTCGTTTCTATACCATTCTCTGGTCGTTGCTGGCTGCGGCCGGGCTGATGGTTGCGGCCCGCTATGTCATTGAAAAGAAAATTGGCGCTGGCGAGTATGTGTCACTGGTGCTCTATGCCGCAGCAGGCATGGCATTGCTTTCGTCAGCTACGCACTTGCTTGGCCTTTTCCTTGCTCTCGAGACCTTTACCCTGGCGTTCTATATCCTGATTGCCAGCAACCGTCGTTGCGAATTGGCCGCCGAGGCTGGTCTCAAGTATCTGTTGATGGGCGCAGTGGCCACCGGTTTTATGGCCTTCGGCATTGCTTTGATTTATGCTGCGTCCGGCTCCCTGGCACTGCCTGAAGCTGTGGTCCGGCTCACGACAACAACCGGTGAACTGCACGCCTGGGGGCTGCTCGGTTGGGGTATGGTGCTGATAGCCGTCGGTTTCAAGATTTCCCTGGCACCCTTCCATCTGTGGACGCCCGATGTCTACCAGGGTGCTCCTGCGCCGGTTGCGGGTCTGCTGGCCACCGGTTCCAAGGGGGCGGTGGTTGCTGCCCTGGTTGGCATGCTGGCGATGGCCGGGCCGATATGGCACGACCTGGTTGACCTGATCTGGCTGCTGGCTGCTTTGACCATGTTGGTCGGCGCTTTCAGCGCACTAAGTCAAAAGAACTTGAAGCGCTTGCTCGCCTACTCTTCTGTGACACATATGGGGACGCTTTTGGTCGGGCTGCTCTGCCAGACTACCGATGGTTTGGCCGCGACGACCTTCTACGTGGTGATTTATGTGGTCGCCAGCTTTGGTGCCTTTGCTGTCATCGCCTCCCTCGCTGACGAACGCGGTGAACCAATGGAGTTCGACCAGTGGCGTGGCCTCGGTTATCGACATCCGGTACGCTGCGGGGTGCTGACTTTGCTCCTTTTGTCGCTGGCCGGCCTGCCGGCTACCGCTGGCTTCATGGCCAAGTTCGCTATTTTTCATGCAGCTCTGCAGTCTGGATATGTCGGCCTGGTATTGATCGGTGTTTTTGCCTCAGTGATTTCCTTCGCGTTCTATTTGCGTGTGACAATACTTCTCTTTCAACCTGAGGCGAGCGCATCCCGCTGGCATAAGGGTGCGACGCCGGAGCATGCAGTCCTCGCCGTCTGTGCCAGTGCGGTTTTGTTGCTCGGTTTCTTTCCCGGCCTCCTGTTTGATCTAATTGCTCACATCCTTCCCTGAAAAACTCACGTGAGTTAAGATGGAACATGGCCTGTATGATGAGTTGGCCTGTATGATACTAAAGGGGCTTTGTATAACAATTAAGGAGCTTTCCTATGACCATTTCTGAACGTATTGATACTTTTCTGAATGCAGACACTTTCGGTGTTGTTGGTGCCTCGTCCAAGCCTCACAAATATGGCAACAAGGTACTGCGTTGTTACCAGCAGAATCAACACACTGTCGTGCCGGTCAATCCGATGGAAAAGGAGATTGAAGGCCTTGCTTGTGTCGCTTCAGTCAGTGAACTGCCTGACCATGTCAGCAGTATCTCAATTATCACACCACCCCAGGTGACGGAAAAAGTAGTTGAACAGGCAATCGCCAAAGGGATCAGGAGCGTCTGGATGCAGCCCGGAGCTGAAAGCACGCAGGCTGTTGCGGCCTGTGAGGCGGCCGGGGTCAATGTAATCGCCGACGGGAGTTGCGTGCTGGTGGTTCTCGGCTATCACGAACACTGAGAGACAATTAACTCCAAATCACCGGCAGTTCATCCTTTATGCTTCTTCTGGTTAAAATATTCGTTACCGTTGCGGTTATTCTGCTCCTGGCGGCGGTCGCTGAGTTTGCCAGTTCTCGTCTGGCTGGCGTTCTCGCTGGTTACCCGATCGGCACGGCCATTGTTCTTTACTTCTATGGCCTCGAACAAGGTATCGATTTCGCCTCAGCCAGTGCCACCTACAATCTTGTCGGCATGGTTCCCACGCTTGTTTTTGCCTGCTGTTACCTTGGTGTCTTACGCAAGGTCCCTGATTGCACTCCCTTGATGCCGAGCATGATGGCTCTCGGCGGTTACCTGGCAACCGGACTGTTCCTTGGTCAGTTTTATTTCGGTCAGGAACTTGCGCTCGGCATCATTGTTGTGGCGATTCTGCTTGCCGGTCATTTTGCCCGGCCCAAGGGAGAAACACCGCCGGTTTCTCGTTTGCCCTACACGGCTGGATTGATCTGTTTCAGGGCGATCATGGCCGCCTGTCTGGTGGTGTTGATCACGGCTCTGGCGGGTGGGGTCGGACCGCGCTGGGCCGGTCTCCTGTCTGCTTTCCCGCTGGCCTTGTACCCGTTGTTGTTAATGATTCATCTTCAATACGGTTCGTCCCAGACCAGTGCTATCCTCAGTTCTTTCCCGTCGGGCCTTTGGTCTGTCCTGAGTTATTCTCTGACGGTTGCTCACGCCTACCCGGCTTATGGCCTGTTCCGCGGGACACTCTGTGGCTTTGCTGTTGCGACGGGTTGCCTGCTGCTTTTCAATATCAAAACTTTTTACATGTTGGGATTGCAGTTGGTCAGAGTGCCTCAAAATCGCCACCTATAAAACGCCCAAAGCTTTGACCTCATTTGCCAACTAGGCTACATTTTAGAAAAAATATACGAGCCGTCCGTATGATCTGAGTTTTTTACAGCGAGGTGACCGTGAAAAAGCTTGTGGTTTTCTGTCTTGGCCTGTTGGCGACACTCTACATTCTAAATCCAACCGCTGGTGTCTTAGAAATTATTCCCGATAACCTGCCCTTGATTGGGAACCTCGATGAGGCCGCAGCGGTGGCTCTGTTGTTGATGTGCCTGAAATATTTCGGTGTTGATCTGCCGAATATTTTCCGGCGCGGTGAGGCAGACGACAGGACCATCGATATAGACTCTAAATAAGGGCCACTCGCCCTGTCACTTTGTTAGTGGGACAAGATCAGGATCATCACAATCGGTATTGACTGAACAGGAATCATCCGCTCCCGAGAGTAGTAAATCAGGATCTGTAGGAGAGAAAAGGTCGATACTAATGTCGGTAACAGGCGAAATCTGCTGTGTGGTACAGTTCTCCTGCAGATACACCTTGATAGGGCTCTCCCCCTTGATGATCTGAAAACCGGATTTATTCACGGTCAAAAACACCGGTATCTGGTTAACGCCTAAAGATTTAAGAAAATTTCTGTTCACATCCGTAGAATAACTTTTTGTTCTCTGCGCCCTTTGCAGAGGGAAATCTGTGATTTCGTCAACGGGATTAAAGCGAATGGTACAGTTGTTTTCCTCCTGCAGCGATTCAATCACCTTCTCACAGTATTTACAGGTTGAAGAGAAGAAGAGATAACGTTTCTGTTCTGAATTCTGCCCTGCGATTATGGCAAATGATCCTGTATCGAGGTTTTCCATGGATGTGGTCTTTGCTCCGGAAAACTGTAGGCTGGAAAAACCCACGATAACAGCTGCAAAAACTGCGAACCCGGTCAGGATATGGCGCAGCCCACCAAGAAGATTGAGCAGCACAACCAGGGTTAGAATAATAAGACAATAGGAGCAGAAGACCTGAGCAATAAAGTGCTGAAATGAAACCAGGACCCCTTCGGCTGCCAGACCGGCAAGCAGGAGCATATTTACATATTGCATGCGATCCCGCTGCTGCCTTGCCAGCCAGATCCCCCAGAAGATGGCCTGGAAAAAGAAAAACCCACCAATATTGAAAAATATTGGTGGTACGGTGGTCAGGCGGTCGATTATTTCACAACCATTATTAAAGCAGATGCCATCGTTTTTACTTGCCAGAAGAAGTATCTGCACCAGGGTGAGGAGACTTCCTGCCAGTGCAACCAGCCAGCTGACATTCATTGCTTTTGTCATTTTCTGCATCTTGATGAAATTCACGATTATCTGATTTCACTCCACTTTCAGTGACATATGAACTTGAAAACAACTTGTACAACGAGAAAGCAACACGGGGAGACAGAACAGGTGGCTGTCCCCCCACATAGAGATATCAAAAAACAAATTTTTTGCGAACAATTATTTTACCAAAATCAGGGCCTGAGGTTTTCGCGCGACCCGCCACCCACCACGCATCACTTCAAAAGAAACAGCCCCAAAGGTTTCCGCGTACCTCGTACCGCGTCCCGCGTTCCGCCAGGCTTCGCCTGGCTAACTCCCCCCATAAGAGTGCAAACCGGAAAGCACCAGGTTAACACCGAGATAGCAGAAGATGGTGGCGGCAAAGCCGAAGATCGACAACCAGGCAGCGCGCCGACCGACCCAACCACGCGTGAAGCGGGCATGCAGGAACGCCGCGTAGATAAACCAGACGATCAGACTCCAGGTCTCTTTCGGGTCCCAACTCCAATAAGTACCCCAGGCATAATTAGCCCAGGCAGCACCGGTGATTATGCCGATGGTCAGCATCGGGAAACCGAGCATGATCGCCTTGTAGTTAAGATCGTCCAGAATCTTGGAACTCGGGAACATGCCGAGAATACCTCCAATCGGTGATTCTTCGGCGGACTTCTCTTCCTTG
>JAUWTX010000268.1 GCA_030614505.1 Desulfuromonadales bacterium | reverse complement strand
CGGAATTGTTCGTCTGTCTCACTGGGAAAGCCGACGATTAGGGAAGTACGCAGGGTGATCTCCGGGATGCGCGTGCGGATGCGTTCCAGAAGAGTACGAATGCCAGCTTCATCGATCCGACGATTCATGGCAGTCAGAATATGGTCGTCGATGTGCTGGATCGGCAGATCAAGGTAGTTGCAGATTTTATCTTCAGCGGCAATCATATCGAGCAGCTCGTCGGTGATGCCGTCCGGGTAGGCGTAGAGCAGGCGCAGCCAGACCAGGCCGTCAATTTTTACCAGCTCACGCAGCAAGGCGGTCAGTTCAGCGCCGTTGCCGTGCTCGGCACCGAAGGCCGTTACATCCTGGGCAATCAGGTTGATCTCCTTGACACCGCCCTCGACCAGTCGTTCGACCTCGGCAACCACCGAAGGAATACTGCGTGAACGCAAAGTACCGCGAATGCTCGGAATGACGCAGTAGGAACAGTGATTAGCGCAGCCTTCGGCAATCTTGACATAAGCCGAGTAGAAGGGTGACGAGGTGACCCGTGGCGTGGTGTGGTCGTAAAGGTAATCGGGCAGGCCGATCTCCTGTGGCTGCTCGCCCTGAAGATGATTGTCAAGCAGTTCGAGGATGCGTGGCGCATCGGCCGTGCCCATGAAAAAATCTACCTCGGGCAGGTCTTTTGCCAGTTCATCCTGGTAACGTTGCGGCAGACAGCCGCTGACGATCAACAGCTTGCAACGGCCGTTCTTTTTGTGATCGGCGACTTCCAGAATGGTTTCTACTGATTCCTCCTGAGCTTCACGAATAAAAGCGCAGGTGTTAACCACAATAATGTCCGCCTTGCTATCATCGGTGACAATAGCGAAGCGGTCGGCTGGCAGGTGACCGAGCATGACTTCGGCGTCCACCAGGTTTTTCGGGCAACCGAGACTGACCAGACTAACATTATATTTGCTCAAGAGGGTTCCTCCGTGGAGATACAGCAAAGACCTTGATGTGAAGAATTCTTCCAATATTCGGGGAGTCATAACATACTTTATGTCACCCGTACATCAAAACGGCCCCAGGGCAAAAGGACTCCTCCGGGGCGCTCACTCCTTGTGTGCTTAGATTGTCTGGGCTGTTGGCAGGCTTCGAAATGGGGGCTTCAGGACAAAATCAAACCAGCTTCAGCTCAACCGCTATTGACCCACAGGTTCCGCCTCCTCTGCTTCATTCTGCTCCTGAGAGGTGACTTCGTCAGCCAGGTCGATCCACCCTCCCCCCATAACCTTGTACAGACCAACCATGGCACTGAACAGGTCTGCACGGGTTTGTGTGTAGGAGAGATCGACATTGAACAGGCTACGTTCGGCATCGAGGACTTCCAGGTAACTGGAATAACCTTCGTCGTACCTGAGTCGCGCCAGGTGAGCATAGTCTTTCAGAGCCATGACTTGCTGACCCTGGGCGTCGAGAGTTTCTCGCGTTCGGTCCTGATCAATCAGTGCGTCGTTCACCTCACGGAAGGCGTTCTGAATGGCTTGCTGATAATTGATCAGAGCCTGCTGTTGAATCGCTTCCGCAGCTTCGACCTGACCCTTGATCCGACCGGCGGTAAAGATTGGTACCGTGACATTCCCGGCATAATTCCACGCCTTCGAATTACCTTCGAACAGATCGGACATATTCCGGCTGCTGGTGCCGAGAAACCCGGTCAATGAGACCGTTGGAAAGTAAGCCGCCCTGGCAACGCCGATGCGGGCATTAGCCGCAATCAAATCTTGTTCGGCCTGGCGGAGATCTGGTCGTCTGGTCAGCAGATCGGTAGGCAACCCGGCCGGGGCGGTCGGCAATTTCAACTCTGCGATGGTTCCGCCACGCTTGATCGGTGCCGGGTTACGGCCCAGCAGGACGCTCAAGGCATTTTCACGTTGGCCGATGGCCCGTTCCAGTTCCGGCACCCGGCCAAGGGCTAAATAGTATTCAGATTTCACTTGGCTCAGTTCAAGGTTCGAGATAACACCGGCGAGATGACGTTTGGTGAAAATCTCCAGAGATTCTTTGCGAGTCTCGACTGTCTCCCGAGAGATTTCCAGCTGCCGGTCGAGGCTGAGCAAGTCGATATAGCCCAGAGCTACTGACGAAACCAGAGTCTGGATTACAATCTGACGGGCCTCTGCGGTACTCAAAAGCTCTGCCTGAGCGGCTTCAGTGGCACGTCGCAAGCGACCCCAGAGATCGACCTCCCAGGTTGCAGTCAAAAACGCCTGGTAGATATTGTCCGGGTTGTCGATGCTTGGCCCGATCGGTGAGAGACTCTCGCTGATACGTTCGCGAGCAGCGGCACCATTCGCACCAACTTGTGGGAAAAGATCAGCGCGGGCCACCCCGTAGCGACCGAGGAACTCGTCCAGGCGGGCCGTGGCGATCAAAAGGTCCTTGTTGTTATTGAGCGCTTCATCGATCAATTCATTCAGCACCTGATCGTCAAACTGCCCCCACCATTCGGAGTTACTTAAATCCTGCGCTTCTTCAACGTCAACACGCCAGGCGGCAGGGCTGTCAATTGGCGGCTTTTCGTAGTCCGGGCCGACCATGCACCCGGCAACAAGCAGCACGGCAAACAATCCGATAATGAGGCGACCTGAGCTTCCTATAATGAGGTGGCATGAGTTATTCATCGTGCGCCTCCCCTGTTTCAATGGCTGCAGCTGGTTGCTCGGGCGAAGGTTGCTCTGTTGAAGTTTGCTTGGGGCTGTCCGGTGACGGTTGCTTCTTGCCGCCGAAATACTTGTCACTCATGCTCTGCAGCATCCAGTAGAAGAGCGGGATCAGGAAGACCGCAATCAGGGTGGCGCCAGTCATGCCACCGATGAATCCCGTGCCGATGGAATGTCGGCTATTAGCCGAAGCGCCGCTGGCAACCGCAAGTGGCACGGTTCCCAGAATCGACGCGAATGCGGTCATACAGATTGGCCGCAGGCGCAGACGGGCAGCTTCCACTGCGGCGTCGTAGACTGAGAGTCCTTCCTCACGTTTAATCGCCGCAAATTCGACAATCAGGATAGCATTTTTGGCGGCCAGGGCAATCAGGGTGACCATGGCGATTTGGAAATAGACATCGTTTTCAATGCCACGTAGCCAGATCGCGATCAGCGCCCCAAACAGTGCGAAAGGAATTGCCATCATGATCGCTATCGGCAGCGACCAGGATTCGTACTGAGCGGCCAGAATCAGGAAGACCAAGATCATACCGAAGACAAAGACCAGGAACGACGCACTGCCTGATTTTTTATCCTCGTAGGCCTGTCCCGACCAGGTAAAGCTGTAGCCAGCGGGAAGCACCTCTTGTGCCAATTCTTCCATGGCACTCAATGCCTGGCCCGAACTGAACCCTGGCGCAGGACCGCCGGTGACCTTTGCTGCCGGAAAGTTATTGAAGCGG
>JAUWTX010000186.1 GCA_030614505.1 Desulfuromonadales bacterium | reverse complement strand
TTCTGGGTCGGTATGGCGATCACCATCATGGCCGGTCTGGCCTTTGGTACGGTGCTGACTATGTTGGTGGTGCCGGTGCTCTACTGCATATTCTTTAAAGTGCCGTCGCCGAAAACCTAGAAAAGGGTTCCTATGCCTTGATTAACCACAGAAAGGGAGGAGGTTCGCCTCTCTCCCTTTCTGTTTCTCAACCGTATACCACGGAGGAAGCCATGTCAGCAGACCAGCCACATAGTTTTATGCACAGTGTCAAGAGAATGTACGATTCTGCCGTTTCAAAAATGGACTTATCGCCAGGGATTGCTGAACTGCTGGGTGAATGTCGAACTGTCTACCAGGTTCGTTTTCAGGTCAAGATCAAGGGTGAATACCAGGTGTTCAAGGGCTGGCGGGCTACCCACAGTGAACACAGGCTACCGGCCAAGGGTGGCATTCGTTTTGCCACTGCAGTCAACCAGGACGAAGTCGAAGCACTGGCTGCACTGATGACCTTCAAATGTGCCGTGGTCAATGTCCCTTTCGGTGGTTCCAAGGGCGGTCTCTGCATAGATCCACGGGCCTACAGTCGCGAGGACCTCGATATGATTACTCGCCGCTTTGCCCTGGAGTTGGAGAAAAAGGGGTATCTGAGTCCTGCTTTGAACGTGCCGGCTCCGGATATGGGAACTGGGCCACGAGAAATGGCTCTCATGGCTGATATCTACCGGACGTTGCATCCCGAGGACATCGATGCGGCCGCGTGCATTACCGGCAAACCGCCCGAGATGGGCGGGATAGATGGCCGGACCGAAGCTACTGGCCGTGGGGTCCAGTATGCCATGCAGGAGTTCTTTCGCCATGCCGAGGATGTTGCTGCAGCCAGCCTGACGCCTGGACTGGCCGGCAAGCGTGTAGTCGTTCAGGGACTCGGCAATGTCGGCTATCATGCCGCCAAGTTTTTAGAGGAAGAAGACGGTTGCATGATTCTCGGTATCATCGAACGGGATGGTGGCCTCTGGAGCGAGAAAGGTTTGAATGTCGAGAGTGTTTCTGCCTATCTGCGAGAGCATGGTGGTGTTAAGGGCTATCCTGATGCCGAATACATTGCTGATGGCAATTCGCTGCTCGAAGCCGATTGCGACATTCTGGTGCCGGCGGCACTCGAGAGCCAGATTCATGAAGGCAATGCCGAGAAGATCAAGGCCAACCTGATCGTTGAAGCAGCTAACGGCCCGGTCACTGCTGAAGCTGATGAAATTTTACGACAGCGCGGTAAGATCATTATCCCGGATATGTATGCCAATGCAGGTGGAGTGACTGTTTCATATTTCGAGTGGACCAAAAACCTGGCACATATGCGTTTCGGCAAAATGGGCCGGCGTTTCATGCAATTCAGAGCGGAATCTGCCGTCGATGCCCTGGAGCAGGCTCTGGGTGACAAGTTCCCGGAACAGATGCGCCAGAGTTTCCAGAAGGAAGCCGACGAATTGAACCTGGTGCGCTCCGGTCTGGAAGACACCATGTGCGAGGCCTACCAGGAAATTCGCGAGATCTGGCATTCCCGCGATGACGTGCCGGACCTGCGTACGGCGGCTTATATCCTGGCGATTGGACGTGTGGCTCATTACTACACAGAGTATGCTCTTTGAGGTGCATTCTTTTGGCAAAAGTTGTGTTTTACCAGGCACTGCACCCACCAAGGGAGGTTTGTTATGAAACGTATTATTGTAGCCCTGGTTGCTCCAATGGTCTTGATACTTGCAACCATTACTCCAGCCATGTCGGAAGAGTCGCCGACTATTGATTTACAGGCAAACGAACTTCTGCAGCAGATGAGCGACTTTCTCTCTACGCAGGAACATTTCACGTTTCATTCTGAGAACTCCAACGATGAGCTTCAGGCGTCAGGGCAGTTGATACAGTATGCCCGGGGGGTCGATGTGGCGGTCAAACGTCCAGACAAAATGGCGGCAGAAGTCAATGGAGATCTTCGAACCATGAAGTTCTACTTCAATGGGGACAAGGTTGTTCTGCACGATGTCGTTTTGAAATTTTATGCTGAACTGGTTGTACCTCCGACACTGGAGAAGGCACTGCCATTTGCTGCAGAGAACTTCAGTCTCGATGCTCCGCTTGCACAGTTTGTTTACCCCAGACCCTATGACTACCTGATCAAAGGTGTTACCGAGGGGCGTTATCTCGGGATTCATCGAGTGCTGGGAATTCCGTGTCATCATCTTGCTTTTCGCACGGCAGAGGTTGATTGGCAGATTTGGATTGACGCAGGGGACCAGCCATTGCCGAGAAAATTTGTGTCAACAGAAAAGCGGGTCACCGGAGCGCCGCAGTTTACGGCCTTATTGACTAACTGGAATCTGGACCCGTCTCTGGATGACAAAACATTCCGATTTAAAAAGCCCGAGGGTGTGGTGCAAATAGACTTTTTGCCGGCTCCGGGCCTGACTCTTCCATAGCGATTAGGAGGATATAATGACGAACACATTGAAGTATACGTTGGTAAAGTTCTCCGCATTGATCGTAATGAGCCTGCTGCTAGTCTTGACCGTTTCTGTTGCAAGCGCATCGGCCGACACAACACTGATCAAAAAAGGTGGCATCATCTACCCGAAAACAGGAGATTCTACTCAAGTAAGATATTTGCTACCCAAAAAAGCCAGAGATGTACTGAGAGTTGGTGACTTGTTGGGAGTGCTACCAACCAATTGCATCAGTGCTTCTGGCCCAGAAGGTAATTATTACATTTGCCATTATGGTATTTATCTTCAACCCTACTTTCACGGTGATCGACTTGCCTATGCTGTCATCAAAATCGAATAGGCGTCTGTCGGACTAACTCCACAATCTTCTGGTAACGATGATGAGGCAGGATTTCAGTTTTATCTGGAATCCTGCCTCTTTATCTGCTTTATTAATCTCCGCACGGTTGCTCTGAAGATTTCCGCCGTGGTAATTTGTAGGTACGGAGTTCTCAATGAAGACACAAATCAAATGCCCGCAGTGTAGCAAGACAACAACCTGGCAAGATAACCCGCATCGCCCGTTCTGCTCTGAGCGTTGCCAATTGATAGATCTCGGTCAGTGGGCTGACGAGTCATACCGTATCGCCGGGGCATCTCAGGAGCCGTTATCTGACGAAAATATAATACAAATTCACAGAGAAAACGAGATATTGAAAGGTCATAATTAATGTATCACTTGATGATAAAAACTTCTTTTGCTGCTGCCCACAACCTGATCAACTACCAGGGCGACTGCGAAAATCTGCATGGTCACAACTGGTTGGTCGAGGTAACTGTCGCAGCACGGGAATTGAATGAAGCCGGTCTCGGTATCGATTTTAAGATTCTCAAGAAAGAGACTAAGAAACTGCTAGGCGAGCTAGACCATAAGTATCTGAATGATCTTGTCCCGTTTAAAAACGCCAGCCCCTCTTCGGAAAATATCAGCTACTACCTCTTTGAGCGTCTCAGCCGAAGCTTGAATAACGACAACATTACTGTTGAGCGAGTTAATGTCTGGGAGTCGGAGAACGCCTGTGCCAGCTATACCCGCGATTGAAGCTCCTTTAATCGAAATCTTCTCCTCCATGCAGGGGGAAGGGGTGCTGATCGGCTGTCGGCAGGTTTTCGTGCGTTTTGCCGAGTGCAATCTGGCCTGTGATTATTGCGATACTCCTTATCAGGCGGGTCCGACTTGTCAGATCGAATCAAAGCCCGGTTCCGGCCAATTTACCAGCCATGACAACCCGGTCAATCTCTCTGAAATCACCAACTTGATCTCACATTGGCAACACATCAGCAACAACGTGCATCATTCCATTGCGCTTACGGGTGGTGAACCGCTACTTCATGCTGATATTTTGTTGGCATGGCTGCCTGAGGTGCTCACCATTCTACCGGTTTTTCTTGAGACCAATGGCACGCTTCCAGCCGAGCTTGAAAAGGTTATGCATCTGGTGGAGTGGATTTCCATGGATATCAAGGGCTCTGCCGTCACTGGAGAAACGACTCCCTGGGCAGACCATGCCGATTTTCTGGCTCTAGCCAAAGAGCGTCTTTGCCAGGTAAAGCTGGTTGTGGATGCGAAGACGGCAAATACCGAGTTACTCGAAGCGGCCCGTCTGGTAAATCGTTATGCTCCGGACGTTCCTTTTGTTATACAGCCAAGAACGCAAGCTGGAGGCCCAGTTCTTGGAGGAAAAACTTTGCTCGACTTACAGTCAATTGCTTCGACAGAGCATCGTGATGTTAGGATTATTCCGCAAACTCACCCATGGCTGGGCGTCGCTTAATACTCGGTTGGACTTGACCAACCGTTTTCGTCGTATATTATTACTTGTGATATTACAACCCTTGTTGATTGAATGATTCCTTGATTAAAGCTTTACATTTCAATTAAGTTAGTGAAGTCACTGCTTTTTTAGAATGATTCAAAAATTTGTTAGGTTAATTGGTACCTGTGTGTTGTTGATGTGAGGTCTCACCCTTGACCGCTTTTTTAGGAGTCTTCCATGAAAATCACTAGCTGCCGGATTGTCTCCGTTTCGGTTCTCTGTATTATCCTCACTCCATTTGCTGTTGCTGAGGAAATCCATCTCGCAAAGGTCTACCGAAACTATCCTGGTTACATCGAAACCCCTGCTAGTCCAAATTCACGTGTGTCGCCTTCATATGTCAAACCTCCGACTGAAGTCGCTGTGAGAGATCAGACAGCGGACATGCTTGCTGTTGAAGAGCCTGTTGCTGAGAGGCGAGCGAAAAAAGTTTACCGCAATTACCCTGGCTACATAGAGGCCCCAACCTGTATCAACCCCCGCATGGCTCCTTCTTATGTTAAGCAACCAGCAGTAGAGGACCAGGCCGCCGAGAAGCTTGCTGTCGAGAAGCTTGCAGCTGAGCAACTCGCAGCTGAGCAACTCGCAGCTGAACAACTTGCAGCTGAACAACTTGCAGCTGAACAACTTGCAGCTGAACAACTTGC
>JAUWTX010000290.1 GCA_030614505.1 Desulfuromonadales bacterium | reverse complement strand
TCGGGTGGCCGTTCTGGCCAATCAACGCTGGGTACAAAAGGTCAGTGAGATCGAAGGATTCTTCATGCCTGGTCTAGAGATTAAGGCGTTTGATCGAGACGCAATAGAAGAAGCCGAGGCGTGGCTGGCGGGTTAAGGTTTCTTCTCGAAATAGCTGCGTGTGTGTCCATTGGCCGACAGCAACCTTTTGGTCCTGCTGTGTGACTGGTCGATGTGGAGCAACTCTAGTAATCCTTGAGTGCAAAACATCTTTACAAATGAGTCAAATTTTCATGCAGCAATCTTAGCCTCCGTGACCAACTGGTCAATGGCCTTATCAAGCTGATTCATTGCTGCGGTAATCACTCTTCCCGGCGCTTTCGGACAGCCATCCATCAACTGGGAGCATCCAGGTCGAATGACGCGTTGATAGACCTTGCTCATAAACAGGCAGATCCGCATCCCATCGTGGGTGACATGATAACGATGCGTTCCGTCTTCTCTGGCGATGATGCCATGAAGTCGCAGCCGCCTCAGATCGTAAGTCATTCTACCCGGTGAGTAGACGTCAGGCGACAACCCCAGCAGTTGCGCAACATGTCCGCGCAAATTGGCATTCCGAAATCCTTGCGGCAACAGCATAAACAAATTCAGCGCCTGAAACAGGGCCATGATGCGCGCATCACCAAACCTCAGGGCGGAAGCCCGTTGCCCATCGACAACCTGCGGTTGATTCACCCGTTCAAAGGTGGCATTGCCCAATTGACAATCCTGGCTGATCATTTCGACTTCGAGGAGTCGTCGGTTGGCGTTAAAGCCGATCTCCCGCAGTGCGGGTAGATTCTTCAGCAGGCGGCCAATGGCAAAGTCACGGCTGTTGTTGATGGTGGTTTCGGTTCTCAGCGCTCGCTCTTCTTTGAAGTACTGCTTGATGCCGGAGGTCTTGTAGCTGACATGCAGCGTAGGGATCACCCCATGGGTAATGACGCGGGTCGCAAAGCGTCCCGGCGTTCGTTTGATAATCCTCCGATCAAAGATCAGACTCACTTTTTCAGGGCGGCCGAGATCAATATTCTCCCGGATCACCTCTTCAAACAGCTGCCGACCGGAGAGAGGACGGTCGAACACCTGCGTTCGTGCAAATTCAGACTGGAGGATGGAGATCTGGTAACGGAATCCAGCCGCACGATCCTCCGGGGTAAAGGGATGGGGTAGACGGGCAAACCATTTGCGCACCATCCGTTCAATCTTGGTTTCGTTCAAATCATTAAGGATCTGCTGCAACCGCTCCGGGTTTTCACAGGAGAGGACGCCGTTATCCAGCGCTTCATAGGCAATGCCTTCCTTCTCCAACTGCCGCTTGGCGTATTCATGCCCATTGAGGTTGATGCGCGCCGTATAGGGAAAATAGGAGGAGAACTTGATGAACAGCGGGCCAAAGTCATCATCAACCAGATAGAAGTAGTATTGATTGCACATCACCGTCGAACGATACAGCCAGGGGAAAGAGGCGCCCGTTTCCGGATTATGCTTCTTCATCACCCGGAAAGCATTGAACTTCTCCTGAGCGACACCGACGTAGAGTACTCCTTCTGTTTGATGGAAATCCTTCAAACGCCGCTTGGTTTCCTCGTCCTTACGTTGACCTTTGAAAAAGCGCACCTTCTCCAGCGTATTCTTCTTGATAAAGCGATGAATCGAGGCGACAAACTCCTTGCTCATCGGCGCCATCAGTGTCGTCGATGCAACGACCGCTCCGCGATGATTCCGGAAGAAGTGCGAGACACCACCTCCGGTCTGCAGCATCGGTTGATAGGCATTGAGATAGAGACGGTCGATTCCTTCAATATCCAACGTGACTTTTTCTTCTAACAACTCCCGCAGATTTTGTTTTATCATGGTGATGGCTCCGGTTGGCAACCTGGGTGTTTCACCCTCCCGCCGACTTGTCGGCTATGACAGAAGTATAGTTCTTCTGATGACCAATCGGAGCCACCTCATGACTTGACGGTCTGAGGCGTAGCCTCGCTAGATACTACCTGGACATTCTATGAGCTGAGATAGGCAGAACTGCTTATCTCGTTAACAGAGTAACTGACTATTTCAGTTCACCGATAAACTGTTAGCTGTATGAAAAAACAATAAGAACAACTGTTCTTATATATAGAGCACATAACCTTTAAAGGTGAAAAATATGATTAGTAAAAAGATGGCAGAAAGACTAAATGATCAACTGAATAAAGAGTTTTATTCAGCGTATCTTTACTTGTCCATTTCAGCTTCTTGTAGTAGCCATGGATTTAATGGCGCAGCACACTGGTTCTTTATACAATATCAGGAAGAAAATGCTCATGCTTTAAAGATGTTTCGATATTTAAATGATCAAAATGTAGATATTGATTTAAGAATCATCTCCGCACCTGAGTTTGAGGATTTGAGCTTTATTGGAGCTTTTAAAACTTCACTAGAGCACGAGCAGAAAATGACCTATCAACTCAATGAATTAAGTGGTCATTCAGTAACTTCTCAATAACCCCGTGCAATCATGCGATTGGCACAAGGCAGACCTGACCACTGAGCAGGTCCGGCAGGTAGGGAATCATGTGCTCC
>JAUWTX010000131.1 GCA_030614505.1 Desulfuromonadales bacterium | reverse complement strand
TCGCCTGGCATGTCGCCACCTACCTGTCAGTACAGATTGCCGAAGTTTCGGTCGCTTTTTTCGAGTGGATGGACTGGCTGGGCGGCAAGCGTTTTGTCAGGAAGATTACCATCGGCCTGACGGTTTCCGGCATCATCCTCTCCACGTTACACCAGGGTGCTCTGGGGGCGCTCTTTAACTACTCCCCGGGCAAGGTTC
Organism: Desulfuromonadales bacterium; assembly: GCA_030614505.1. Classification (GTDB taxonomy): domain Bacteria; phylum Desulfobacterota; class Desulfuromonadia; order Desulfuromonadales; family BM103; genus M0040. The sequence continues at coordinate 6,202 of JAUWTX010000131.1, read as the reverse complement.
ACCCCCTCTGGTTTTCATCGTCTTTCCAGTGGATTCATTTCTTCGTTTCGGCGATTCCAGCAGGGCTTTGTATGGTGATTGTTGTCAGCACCATAGTCAAGAAGACCATGGCCTGGCGTTGCGATGATGAGTTCCTCGACAGCCTTGATCGCTGTACTCTCGGTATAGCCAAAGGGGCCAGTATGGGTCTGATTACCTATCTGGTTATCAAGTTTATTGGCGTCGCTCACGACAACGAATGGGCTTATCTGGCAACTGGCTGGGGCGTGTGGTTCCTCTTCGAGATGTTCGTGGGTGTAGTTCTGCCTCTCGTGATCTTTGCCTATGCCATTCGTCACCAGGTTGCCACTTTGGCCAGATGGGGTGGAGCTCTCACAGTTTTTGGCGTAGTCCTGAATCGGTTGAATACAGCACTGATCACTTTCAACTGGCAGCTTTATCAGGAAATCCCGCACATTTTTGAATTTATTGTCGCTGTGACGCTCTTTATGGTTTACGTAGCGACCTACCGTTTCATTCTCTACCGTCTGCCGATTCTCTATTCGTGGAAAACTGTACCGCAAGAAGCGCTTGTTCCTGAAGCGGTCAAGGCAGCACCGGTCAGCACGACAGCATCTCCGGCTAATGCCGTCTATCGCAAGATCGATTAAGCCTGAGTTAAACGATATCTGCGGGGCCGTATCAAACGGTCCCGCGGATGTCATGCAAGGAGGTTTGTCATGTTCAGCAGCATAAACGGTCGCGCTATTATCCCGGTTGCCTGTGCTGTGACCGGATTCGTCATCGCCTGCAGTGTGTTGCTGTATACCTTTATTAAGCAGGACCTTATTGAAGGTGAGATCGAACATGCAGCCGACCTTGCTGATACTGTGATCAGGTCGACGAGTTACGCAATGCTCAAGGATGATCGGGAGACCTTAAGCAATATCATCCTCAGCATTGGTGAGCAGCACCAGGTTGAGCATGTAAGGATATTCAACAAGAAGGGGCTGATCATGTTTTCCCATGACAGCCAGGAACTCAATCAGCTTATCGATAAGTCAGAGGCTGGTTGTAGTGAGTGTCATTCCGGGTCGAAGCCAAAAAGCAGTCTGGGCACCATGGCACAGGCCCGCCAGTTCACCAATGAAACAGGCAAAGATGTGCTGGCGATTACAGCGCCGATCTATAATGCCCCGGAATGTTCCAACTCTGCTTGTCATTTTCACGAAGCCGATCAAAGCCTGCTGGGGACTCTTGATCTCGGTGTCTCCCAGGCCCATCTTTATAAAACTCTTGGCCAATTACAGAACCGCATGATTGTGTTCAGCGGCATGATTCTGATTCTCACGGTTGGTGTCGTCTGTGCCCTTCTTTATCGCCAGGTGCTTCTGCCGATCAGGCAACTTGTCGACTTTACCGAAGGTCAGATGGGTGATAATCTTGGAGATGATTTTCCTGAGGTCAGCGGCGAAATTGCTCAACTGGCAAATTCTTTTCAGAAGATGAGCAACCGCGTCCGAGAGCTCGAACAACAGTCCAAACACAATGAAAACGAAGCCTCCTCGTCTGATTCGCTGCCTTGAGGTTGCTATTTTATTTCTGACTCCGGTTTAACCGTTCTGTGCTGGCAGGCAGAAGGAGATGACAATGAGCCAGGCGGGGCCACAACCCGAAGAGCAGCAAGCGTCGGGACGAGAAGATCTGCGGAATAGGATCGAAAAGCGCATCCGGCGTCTTGAAAGAGCCTCCGGTAACGGTCTTTGGTCAATGGCTCTGTTCCTGCTGGTCAGCCTTGCTGCCTTCGATAATTTTTCTTTTCTTCCCGACCTCAGCGAAAATACTCGCAGAATACTCGGCGCACCGCCACCGATAGGAATGATCAGTCTGGCCCTGGTCGTTTATGCATTCTCAGGTATCGTTCGCACCCTTGCCCGCATGAGCCAAAACATCAAGCCCTACCTGGGTCTGATGCACGCCGCTTTTTTTACAGCCTTCTATACCTTTTACCACTTGTCCGGAGCATTGCCGGGTAATTTCTGGGCAGTTTTTTTCGCCGGCATCAGTGTTATGGGCCTTGAGAATTATTATCTCTGGGCGCACAGTGGCGAGGCGGTCCGCAAGGAACGTGCTTTGCTCAAGAGTATGCAACGGGGAGATGAGGGGGAAGATAGGCCCTCTTAAAATGCCAGGTTTTTTTGTACGAAACTTTCCACGCTGTCGATCTGGCTCTGCATGTCCATGATCCGGTTCTCGAGAAGAATTACTTCCTCGTCCATACGACTGATCCTGTCCTTGATAACCTGCCTGCGAAAGCTCAGTGTCTCACGGGCTTTTTCGATGGCTTCCCGCTGATTGGCATCGAAAGATTGAGACAGACTTTCCTCTTCACGTTTGAACTGTTCCAGAACATCATCGAGACGATTGCGGCTGGTTCTCATCGACTGCATATCACGTTCAAACATCTCAATCCGGCGTGACCGGAAGTTCAGATAGGCAATGGCAATATCAAGCTTACGCAGATTGGTGTCCTGATGCCCACTGCTCGTTTGCTTTGCCATTTGCTTTGCCAGGTTATCGACAGCTGTAGACAGAATTCTGATTTCCTCGGCGATCATGGCGTCACCCATATTGTGTTGTGCGGCTATGGCGGTGCTGCTTAAGTACAGGTAGAGTGGCAGCATTGCAAACAGAACCCTTATCAAACTTCTTCTCATGATGTTTCCTCCAAAATTGAAAAATATTGCAAGCTGATCTGTCGTGACCAGATCAGCTATAGTCCTGTTCAAAATTCTGCATCTTGTCATCCAGAAGCACCCAGGCCAGCCGGTTTTCGCAATGGATATTCACAGACGGAACTACAACAGAAGGGTTGTCGAATGAGCCAAGTGCCATCATGCAGCGGCCAGGATAGCGGTTATTAATGTTGTAGATCGGAGTGCCGCAGCGGCTGCAGAAATGTTTAGCCAGATTCTCACCCAGTTGATAAGTGGTCAGGCACTCCTTGCCGGAAGTAATTTTCAGGTTTTTCTCTCTGATCACGGCAAGGCTCGAAAAGGCAGCGCCGCCAGCTTTTTTGCATTTATTACAGTGGCAATTGACAGCCATTGGGATGGCCGATGTGATGCGATATTGAACTGCTTTGCAGAAACAGGAGCCAGTGATTGCTGTTGTCATGAGCACTCTCCTTCGTTAGAAGTTGTCCGCTTTTTTAGCCAAAAGCACCCTGCCGATATCGAGGGCCGGTGACGAGTATCATAAAGGAGGAGAGTTTCATTTCACAGAGAAAGGCTGTTGCAGCTTATGGATTGTCCTGGTCATTGTAAAAGAGCGCCGTCGAAAAATAACGTTCCATACGGTCTGGAAAGATGGTGACAATCTTCACTGTCGGGTCGAGCTGCTTGGCTATCTCAAGTGCCGCGACGTAGTTCAAGCCACTGCTCGGTCCCACTGCGAAGCCCTTCCTGATCAAAGCACGGGTGGTCTCCAGGGCGTGTTCCTCTTCGACTTCAATAGTGACCAGACCGGCGAGATCCGTTGAACGCAGAATCTCCGACTGATTGTCCATGACGCCTGGCACACAGGTGCTGAAACTGCAGCACTCCGCCTGCTGAAAACAACCGCAGGCATAGTCTGCGGTTTCGCTGACGCACACTGGACGTGCCAGAACTGGAATCGTTTTGCAGCCGGCGTCGTGAAAACCCTTATACAGGCCAACCAAAGTTCCACCGGTGCCGACGCCACTCACAACTGCGTCCACCGAGCGGCCTGGTATCTCAGCAAGAATTTCTACTGCGGTTGCCCGGCGATGGGCTTCTGCGTTGTCAATGTTCTCAAATTGTCGAGGTAAAAATGCACCTTCGGTCCGGGCCAGAGTCTGCGTCAACTCTATGCAGCCGGTCATACCCGCAGCATCTGGACTCAGGCGAACCGTACCGCCGTAGGCGCGAATCATCTTGACCCGCTCGTTGCTGACGCTCTCAGGCAGTACAGCAATAAATTTCAACCCCATCTGGGCACAGACCATCGCCATGGCGATGCTCGTTGAGCCACTTGAGGCTTCACAGACCAGTGCCCCCGGCCCGATCACACCCTCGCGCCAGGCCTTGGAAAGGATGTAAGAGGCAATACGGTCCTTGGTTGAGCCAGACGGATTGAGATATTCGAGTTTGCACCAGATCGGTGGCAGTTCCGCATGTAGCTGCACCGGCTTCAATGGCGTTGGTGCGACAGATTCCACTAGCCCGCTGAGAATCGACAGTTCAGCATGGGTTGACATGAGTTCCCTCAATTCAGCTATTCAAGCAGGACTTCTGAGCTCAGGTTGAAGCTGTAGAGTTCAAATGATCCGTCTCTCTCAAGCAGTTTGATGTTGAGTAAGGCATCGCCATTTTCATATTTCGCATCAACTTCATATTCAACTATGGTTTGCATGCCAATGACGGTCTTTCCCCCGGTATCGACTTCTTGAAACTCAGGTTCTTCCATGCTCTGAAGTGCCCCCAGCTTTGCAAACCAGACCATGGTCTGGGCAAATTTATCATCCGAAATCTCTGCTGAGACCTCCGGGACCATGAGCTCTCTGATTGCTGCTGGATCCCATTCCGAGACTATCGGGATGATTTGCTCGATATATGGCACGGCCGTATCACTATATCCCGAGCCCTGATAGTAATTGTAGGCTATGGAACCGATGACCACTGAAACAATCGTTACAAACCAGAGAATGACCAATGCGTAGAACTTTCTCAGGGATTTCTTTGATTCCATCTTTCTTTCCACGGGGTACCTCTCCTGTTCTTATCGTTAGGGTAATGTTCTGTTCAATTAAAGAGTGTGTCAACTATTAATTCTCTGTTAACGCCAGGCGTGCACCGAAGCCAAGAAAAACCGTTCCAGTCACCCACCTCATGGCCCTTTGCACTTTTCCGGATTTCTTGATTCGCCGGGAAATGCTACTTGAAAACAGGATCAGATGGGTGTGTACAATACCGGCGATCAAAGCATGCATTGCGCCCATGGCCCCGATTTGAAGCTCCGGGTTACTCGCCGCAGGATCCACGAACTGCGGCAACAGTGCCAGCATCAATAGAGATATCTTGGGGTTGAAAATGCTCACAAAAGCGCCATTGCGAAAAATTTTCCAGGATGTAGTACTGGGAGTCTCCATCACATTGTTCAGGGCAGACCCGCCTCGAAAGGCTCGCCAGGCCAGGTAGACCAGGTAGGCCACGCCTAGAAACTTGATCGTATGGAATGCTGCAGATGAGTATTGGAGCAGAGCGGCAAGACCGAGAGCGACAGCCACTGCATGACAGAGGATGCCGGAGGAATTGCCAAGGTTGCCGATCATACCGGCTTTTCTGCCGTGGCCGAGAGTGGTTGATATGGTGTAGGCCCAGCTGGGGCCGGGGGATAAAGCGATCATCAAGCTGACCGTGGCAAATCCCAGGTAGGGAGTGAAGTCGTACATTTGATCCTCAACGGTGTAGTATTTTGATTGTTATTTGTTCGCGACAACTTACAAAGATATCATTTTTCGGCCTGGGAGTACCACAGAAAAGAATTTGGCTGGAGATATGGGGACACCTCACCTAATTGTCTCCGAACGCCGATCTCTCAGTCATGTTCATGGCGAACAAACGCAACAAGTCCCACACAAGCGACAAGCATACCGAAGATCCCCATCAAGTTCGGCAGGCTGGCCTGCAGGAAGAGGGCTTCGCCAGCGAGGGCAAAGATGACTTCGCTTGATTGTGTTGCGTCTACGGCGGCCAGTTTGCTGGCGTTGTCAGCACTGTTGCGGGCCGACAGGAAGAGTGAGGTGGCGATGACTCCCGAGAAGAGCGCGACCAGGGCGACATTGATAAACTGGCCATGTGAGGGGATTGTTGCATCGGTGAAGGGAAACAGCACAATCCAGAAGGGCACACTGCCAAGGGAAAGCAAGAGCACTTTGGCAAAAGCATTATCAAGGAGTTTGGCATCTACTTTTGGCAGACCCTTGCGGCCGTGTTTTGCTTCCCATACGAGTTGATTGCCGAGCGGATAAAGAAAGGCTGCAGCCAGGACTGGCGAGGCCCCTAAAAGTAGTGGCATGATGTTTTCTGATTCGACTTGACTGATATTAACGAGAAAAACGCCGATGAAAACGATGGCGGAATAAAGCCATATCCTTTTTGAAAAAGTTCTGCCGAAGAGCATCAGGACAAAAAGTGTTGCG
>JAUWTX010000238.1 GCA_030614505.1 Desulfuromonadales bacterium | reverse complement strand
GAGTTGTCATGCCCTTTCTGCTGTGACTCCATCAGCTGTAGAGCCTGGCTGGGATGAACATAGTTCAAACTTTTAATTGCACCAATCCGGCACATGATAGAACCTCCTGAAAAACAGTGACATTAACTCCACGCATAAATTAAAGAGCACGCGGGCGCACCTAAAAAAGCAAACGGCATGCCATCTCTTGCCAAACCAGAGGGAGCAATCCGAGCATAAGTGTAGGTGCTTGAAATTACATGGGATAAATCAGAACTGTAATCTTGACTATATTCCTGGGGATAGTAATAAGCAGAGAACAAAACAACACATTGGCTAAACAACTACTCAGTATGAGTAAAAATAAACACAAACGCCCCCTGCATTACAGGCAGGAGGCGTTTTCGGCGCTTTCTATGTGCGACTAATCAGAGCAGGTCAACCCATCCATGGGGATCGGGCAACTGACCGCACTGGATCCCGATCAGAGTATCATATAGTTTCTGAGTCACCTCACCCGTTGTCTTGCCGTCTCCCAGAACCACCGTACGATCCTGGTAGGTAAACTGACCAACGGGCGAAACCACCACGGCAGTGCCGGCCCCGAAAGCCTCGGTGATGCGGCCATTCTCAGCACCAGCAAAGATCTCGTCAACCGACAGGGCCCGCTCTTCGATTTCCAGACCCATATCACGTGCTAACGCCAGAACCGACCGGCGAGTGATACCGTCCAGAATTGTGCCGTGCAGCGGTGAGGTCACCAGTTTGCCGTCCATGATGAAACAGAGATTCATACTGCCGACCTCTTCGACGTATTTCTTCTCCTTGGCATCAAGCCACAAAACCTGGTCATAACCCTTCTCTGCCGCTTCACGTGCGGCGTACAAACTCGCCGCATAGTTGCCGCCGGTCTTTACTTCCCCGGTCCCGCCATGAGCTGCACGCACGTAATGATCGGAGATCCAGATTTTGACTGGCGCCAGACCGCCCTTGTAATAGGCGCCCACTGGACAGAGGATCATGTAACACAGGTATTCATCAGCTGGACGCACACCCAGCATCGGCTCGGAAGCAATCAGGGCCGGGCGGATATAGAGACTGGTCCCTTCGCTGTGCGGTATCCAGTCCACCTCAAGGCGAACCAACTCTTTCAAGGCCTGCAGCATAAACGCTTCATCGACCTCGGGCATGCACATGCGTCGGGCACTGAAATTGAAACGGCGGAAATTATCCATAGGCCGGAAGAGTGCAATCTGTCCATCAGGGCGCCGGAAAGCTTTGAGCCCTTCGAAAATCTCCTGAGCATAATGCAGCACCATGGCAGCGGGATCGAGAGAGAAAGGCTGGTACGGCTGAATCCGGGCATTATGCCACCCTTGACCAGTCTTATAGTTCATGACAAACATCCGGTCGGTGAACTGCTTGCCGAAGCTCAACTGCGACTCATCTTCGACATGTGGTTTGAACGTTTCAAGAGGCAGGACTTGCAGTTTCATGCGCTTGCACCTTCTAAAAAGATTGAATTTACCGGTGATTTCCAGCTGTTTTTTATCACAGAGGACGCATTTTGCGCAAGTGAATAGCAGGAGCAAACCTGCCGCTTGCAAAGTGACAGCTTTTATTGTTTAACTGTTGAGGCACACCGACGTAAAAGGACACAACATGACTTACCAGGAACTTAAAGCGGCCCTCGAACTCTATCAACTCGGAGAACGAGTCACACATAAACAGATCAAGACCCGACATCGCGATCTGGTCAAACGCCATCATCCAGACAACGCCCATCATCACGACCAGGACCAGTCTCCGGACCATGGCGGCGACAATGATCCTGAAATCATTCGCCAGATCAATGCCGCCTACGAAATCCTGACCGCTTACTGTGAGAGCTACCGGTATTGTTTTTCTGAGGAAGAGTTTCTGGAACAGGTTCCCGAGGAGCGACTACGCCGCCAGTTCAGTTGGGACCCGGTCTGGAGTGGCGAGGGCGAAACGGAGCAGGACTAGGTACTAGTCTTTGAGTCCATTCACCAACTCGAAAGTTTCTGTCTGATCGTTGAAGTTAAAAACTTCCCCCGTCTCAATAATGTAATACCAGCCATAGATATTCAAACGTCCCTGCTGATAACGTTCCTGGATATAAGGATAAGTCAGCAGATTGCGCATCTGCACCAGAATATTGATCTGTTCGGTCAGCCATTCGCGCTTTTCCGGAGACTCGATATCCATCTGACGATCGACTCGACCCCGAACCTCTTTGGAGATCTCCAGCCAACGTCGCACATTAGGGAGATGGGCCAGCTCTTCGGGCGGCCGGTTCATGGCCGCACAACCACCACAATTGGAATGCCCGCAAATCACTATATTTTCTACCTCAAGGACCAGCATAGCATACTCTATGGAGGACGTTGTCCCGGCAAAGTCCTCGGTCTTTCGGTGTGGCGGCACGATGTTGGCGACATTACGAATAGTGAAAAGCTCTCCGGGCATGGTATGGGTAATCAGCTCTGGGACAACTCGAGAATCGGCACAGCCGATAAAGAGGGTGTGTGGTTTCTGTGTTCGACCTAACTCCTGGAACAGGTCCTTGTGCGCCTCGAAATCATCCTGACGGAATTTGGCCACACCCTTAAACAATTTCTCCATAAATCCTCACTCCCAAAACGCACAAAAGGCCTCTCTCCGAGGCCGTGATCATAAGTTATAAAGCAGAGAACCTACTCATCCCGAGTAGCGTACTTCAGCAGCTCCGGTCGCCATAAAGGCGAAACCACCCCGAACAGGCTCTCGAGGAACTCCTTCAACAGAGGATCCTCTCTTCTTTGTGGGAGCATCACTACGCTACGCCCTCGACGATGTTCAAAACCATCAACCCGCAGTCCGACAAGTTGCCCGGACTTCAGGTAGTTACTAACCAAGGCTTGCGACACATAGGCAATCCCGTCACCTTGCAGAACCGACTGAATCGTAAAATGCAGATCGTCAGAGACAACCACACCATCAAAATCGCCAAAGTCATAATCACGCGACATAAGATTCCGACGCAGCAGATCCTTGGAGCTACAGCCATCCCGACGGGCAAACAGGCGGCAGCCCGTAAGGTCGGAGAGGTCGATAACACCGTCTACATTCGGAAGGGCAGCAGAAGGTGCAGCGACCACTAGCATTTCATCCTCTGGCATGGGGAAACGATCAAAACCGGTAAAATCCTGATTAAGGGAATGCTCAATCACGCCCAGATCACACTCCTCATCGCGCAGGGAGCGTAAAGCTTCCGATGGTTGCAGAAAAACGAACTTGAGGTCACTCAGGTCAGAATGAACCCGCAGAAAATCACTCAAGACCTGGGGCAGATAGGCCATACCAAAAGTTGGTGTACAGCAGAGAGAAAGACGCTTTTGTGCAGCAGAATCCTGCAGACAACTCAGCAATTCCTTCTCTTTATCGAGAATGTCTCTTGCTTTGTCAAAAACAATTTTGCCGGGAGGGGTCAACGCCAGTCGCTGACCGGAGCGGTCAAGCAATTGTTGACCAAAATGCTCCTCCAGGAACTTGATGCGTTGCGATACGGCTGACTGGGTAATATGCAGCAATTCTGCAGCCTTGGAGAATGTTCCAGCCTCGACAGAAGCAACCAGGGTATTGAGATAACGAGTTTCCATACAAGTATTTATATATTATAATTGGGAATTATTAACACTTCTTATGGGGGTCATTAAAATGATTCGTTTTACCCTAACATCAAAGGCCTTTAGTATACAACGGATTCTAATTGTCTAATCAATCGTTTCACAGGCTTGTCAATAGTCCTAAAAGAAAGGAGACGAGGGACTCAGAGTACAGCCAATTCAGTGTTATTTCTATTTTTTTGAGGTTTTCAACTTGGAAAGGAGAAATTATGTTTAGGAAGGTATCACTATCCAGGGCGCCCTGGCTGGTCAAACTCCTT
>JAUWTX010000218.1 GCA_030614505.1 Desulfuromonadales bacterium | reverse complement strand
TGAGGGCAACGACCTCTGGCATGAGATGAAAGACTCCGGCGTTCTCGACAAGACGGCTCTGGTTTACGGTCAGATGAACGAGCCCCCCGGTGCCCGTGCCCGCGTCGCTCTGTCGGCGCTGACTGTTGCAGAATATTTCCGTGATGAGGAAGGCCAGGACGTGCTCCTCTTCATTGACAATATCTTCCGCTTTACCCAGGCTGGTTCCGAGGTTTCGGCGCTGCTCTGTCGTATCCCTTCCGCAGTTGGTTACCAGCCGACCCTGGCCACCGAGATGGGTGAGCTGCAGGAACGTATCACGACTACCAGTAAAGGTTCGATCACTTCGGTCCAGGCGATTTACGTCCCGGCTGATGACTTGACTGACCCTGCACCGGCAACCGCATTTGCTCACCTCGATGCGACTACGGTTCTCTCGCGGCAGATCGCCGAACTCGGCATCTACCCCGCAGTTGACCCGCTCGACTCTACCAGCCGGATCCTCGATCCGCAGGTTGTCGGCGAAGAGCATTACAAGTGCGCACGTGACGTTCAGTTTGTACTGCAGCGCTACAAGGACCTGCAGGACATCATCGCCATTCTTGGTATGGATGAGCTCTCCGAGGACGATAAGCTGGTCGTTGCCCGCGCCCGCAAGATTCAGAGGTTCCTCTCCCAGCCGTTCTTTGTTGCTGAGACCTTCACTGGTACCCCGGGTAAGTACGTGGAACTGAAAGACACTATCAAGGGTTTCCGCGACCTGGTCGACGGCAAGTATGATGATGTTCCGGAGCAGGCTTTCTATCTGGTCGGTACCATGGAAGATGCCCTGGAAAAAGCCAAGCAGTTGGCTGTTTAATCGGCAGCTTCCGGCGTAAAGGAATAAACAGGCATGGCAGAAAAGCTTAAATTGGAACTGGTCACACCTTACAAGCGAGTGTTGTCGGAAGAGGTTGATGAAGTGACCGCACCCGGCAGCGTTGGTGAGTTCGGTGTGTTACCCGATCATACTTCACTGTTGACCACGCTGAAGGTTGGTGACCTGAGCTACAAACAGGACGGTAAAACGTTTCATGTCGCCGTAAACTGGGGCTATGTGGAAGTTGAAGACGATGTTATGACAGTGCTGGTCGAAACGGCTGAACCCGCCGACCAGATTGACGTGGAACGTGCCAAGGAAGCCCTAAGTCGCGCGGAAGAAGCTCTTAAGACACTGTCCAGTGAAGACAAAAAATTTAAAGTCATGGAAGCTGCTTTGGAGCGAGCCCTGATTCGTGTTCAGGTGGCGAGCAAGAAGCTCCACTGATGAATGACAACAACATAATAATTAAAGGGCGACTCGTTTGAGCCGCCCTTTTTTTGTTTAATCGGCCCAGGTTTTTACCTGTAGCAATGATTTCTTCAAATGCTCTGGACTGTGTGCTTCGAGTGTCATGCTGGGAAGGGCTGACAACTTGTGTAGATGAAGTATCAGCGGAGTGAAATCAATTGTTCCATCACCCACCGGCAGATGCTCGTCAGCGCGGCCGTGATTATCGTGCAGGTGCAGGTGGAAAAGACGAGGACTGATCGCCTCCAGCCATTCTGCCATGGGTCGTTTTCCAAACAGATGCCAGTGCCCGGCATCAAAGCAGTGGCCGAACCACTCCGAATCAATCCCGTTCACCAGCTGCACCAGCGTATCCGGTGCCTCTTCGTAGATATTCTCAATCGCCAGACGGCAATCGCAAGCTGACGCCTGCTCTAAAAGAGGAGGGAAGAATCCTTTCGCCAGGGCTAACCAGGCTTGGTCGAGGTTCGGATAGCGCCATTTATCAAAGCCTGGATGAATGACCATCAGACGGGCATTAAGGTGATCAGCGACCGATAATGCCTGGCTAAGGCGTTGGTAAGTCGCTTGGCGTATCAGGGGGTCGAGAGCCCCAGGATTAAGGTCGAAAAAGGGAGCGTGAACCGTTGGCCTGACCTTGGCTTTTTCAAGTGTCTGCGCAATTTGATCTAACAGGGCTTCGTCCAGGGAGTCCAGTTCCGGCCCCTTGATTGCAATTTCCGGAGCCAGGTCGAGATCGAGGACCAACTTGAGATAGGCGTCAATCTGTATCCATGGGATGTGGCCACCCAAGCAAAATTGTTTCATGGTTGATAACCTGCAGCAAGTTTTTCCCGCTGGCCTTCGAGTGTGAACTGGAGAAGACTGCTCAGGGTATAAGCGATCATACCTGTTCCACTGATGATCAGGAAAATAGTGAATAATTTGCCCTCGGATGACAGATTATGGACTGCCTTAAAGCCAACGGTAGACAGGGTAATGATGGTCATGTAGAGCGCATCGAAGGCAGGCCATCCCTCGATAATGCTGTAGCCAAGTGTGCCGATAGCAATGATTGTAACAAGCAACCCGACAGAGATGCGCAGATGACGAACAGTGTTCATGAATTATCCTTTAATCAGTCTTGGTTGATGATAATCATGGTATGTCTAAAAGGCAAGCAGTTAAGCGGCTTAGCTTCTGCCAACAGTCAGAAAGGACTTGACATTCAATGTATACAGTATACAATTTGCCGAAGCCTAATAAAACGGAGTTTCCCTGTGCGAAGAAAGCCAATTGAAAGACACCAGACCTTACGTGAAAAAATCCTGGAAACGATCCGGGACGCTATCCTGAAAGGAACCTTGAAGCCGGGTGAACGAGTCTCGGAACCGGACCTGGCAGAGCGTTTCGGTATCAGTCGCACACCGATCCGTGAGGCCTTCAGGCAGCTGGAATCAGAAGGCTACCTGAAGGTGATACCGCGCAAAGGTGCCGTTGTCGCATCATTGTCTGAGCGAGATATTGAGGAGTTTTACGCGATCAAGATTATCCTCGAAGGTTTCGCCGCAAAGATGGCGGCAGAAAATCTCACCGATAAGGATATAGAACGGCTTGAGTCGATCAACGAGCGTCTGCAGAAGATGGCAGATGAAGGCGATGTAAAGAAATTCTTCCGTGTTCACAATGAGTTTCATGAGGTTTTTATCAAGGCCGCCGGCAACGAGAAACTTTCCGAGATGATCAATCAGCTGGTCATGAAGTTCAAACGTCTGCGCCTGGCGTCGCTTTCACAGCCGGGGCGGATGGAAGGTTCCGTGGAGGAACATCGCAACATGATCCGAGCATTCAAGAATCATGATGGCGAGAGTGCTGATGGTATGGTGCGGCACGCGGCGACGATTGGCGCTGATGTGTTAATTCAGAGCATGAAGCAAACAGACCTGGCGGAGGGGAAGACAACCGATGATGTGCCGTGGGTTGAGTAGATAAACAGTTTATAGACAGAAAAAAGGCCCGGTTTGTCCATCGAGACATACCGGGCTTTTTTTAGTTGATGAGGTTTCTACTCAATTGCGCAGACGATAACTACGGGCGATCAGGCTGGCAGCCCAGAAGAAGAGTACCAGAGCCATTACGGCAACTGTGCCGAAGGAGACGACAAAAGAGAGGTCGCCGACACCGAGCAGCGCATAGCGGAAGCCGTCGATTAAGTAGAAGAGCGGGTTGAGGTGCGATAGCTTGGCCCAGAGTGGCGGCAGGATGGAGATTGGATAAAAGACTCCACCGAGATAGATCAGCGGCAGAATGATGAAATTAGTGTACATCGACAGGGAGTCAAAAGTATCGGCGTGAATTGCTGCGATAATGCCGAATTGGGCAAACAGGAAACTGGCCAGGCAGGCCATGCCGAGAGCAGCAAAAGGATGTGCCCAGGGTAAGGTGGCAAAAAGGCAGGAGATCAGCCAGACAATCAGGCCGACAGACAGACCACGCAACATGGCGGCCAGAGTATAAGCCATGATGAACTGGGTCGGAGAGACCGGGGTTACCAGCAGGTCAACAATATTGCCGAGATAACGCGACATGAACAACGATGATGCAACGTTGGCAAAAGAGTTGTTGATGACCCCCATCAGGATCAGTCCCGGAATAACAAACTGTGCATAGCTGAAACCTTCCAGAACGCTGATGCGTTCTCCCAGCGTGGCTCCGAAGATAAAGAGATAAAGCGAAGCAGTGATGACCGGGGTCACCAGAGTCTGTGATGCGACCCGTAAAAAGCGTCGAATTTCCTTCTGCAGCAAGGTGTAGAAGGGTAACCAGGTTATAAATGGTGGCTCCTGATGTTGTTTCATGGTTCTGCCCTGCCAGATTGGGTCATCTGTAGAAAGATCTCTTCGAGGCCGGCTTTTCTGGTTTCAATGTCGGCAATCGGCAGTCCGATATCGCACAGGCGCTTCAACAGATCGCCAGTCGGTTGGCTGGCCGATAAGGTCAGTTGCAGTGTGGTGCCGGCGGAATCAAGTTCTGCTTCCTTACAGCAGAGGTTCTCAGGTACCT
>JAUWTX010000144.1 GCA_030614505.1 Desulfuromonadales bacterium | reverse complement strand
GGTTTACTCCAAGGTTGTGCAGAAAGATCGCAAAACTGCGGAGGGTGATGTCGCTAAGATAGATATCGTCGAAACCTACGTGCCGTTCATGGCCGGCAATTCATTCGGCGGTGCTATTGAAGTTTATTACGATATCACCGAAAGTGTCAGCAAGCTCAAAACCTTGTCTTTGTATTCCCTGGGGACCACCTTACTCCTGTCGTTTGGGTTCCTTCTGGCCATCTCCCTCGCCCTCTACCGAGCTTCTGTCAGTTTCCGGGAAAGGGACAAGGCTGAAGACGCGTTGCGGTTGGCCAACGAAGAGCTTGAGCGACGGGTTGCTGAACGAACCCGTGAACTTTCTGAAGCGAACGAACAATTGACAGGTCAGATCGCCGAACGCACCATTGCTCAAGTCGCCCTGAGCCAGGCTCTTGAAGATATCAGGGTCGATCAAGAAAAGCTCGAGGGGATTTTACGATCTGTTCCTGATGGCGTCGTAGTGGCGGATGGGGAACTGAATGTCCTGCATATGAATGCCGCCGCGGAAAGCATACTGGCCATGTCTCTGGAAATGGTCCTGGGACAATCAATCGATAAACTCAGCCAGGAAGTGGACTTTCTTAATAAAGTTGCTGAGTGCCTTAATGTCACTCACGGATCCCGGTCCTTTGACTTTGAACTTCCCGATGAAAGCACCCTGAATCCTCGTATCTATCAGGTGCGTATTTCTCAATTTGTGCGAGATGAAACTGAAGCTGCCGGAATTGTTATGCTGATCCGCGATGTGACCAGAGAAAGAGAAATTGAGCACATGAAGAGTGCCTTTCTCGGCATGGCTGCCCATGAACTGAATACGCCACTCACAACGATTATCGGTTACAGTGAGTTGCTCACTGCAAAGGAAACAGCTGCTAATTTTGATATGGAACAACAGAGAGACTTCCTCAAGTTGATCCTCGAAAAGTCACTTTCTCTGGGGCAGTTGATTGATGATCTGCTCGATATCAGCCGGATAGAGTCAGGGTGTCCACTGACCCTTAGCTACCAGGAGTTCAAACTTGACGCCATGATAAGCGAGATTGTCACGTCCTACGGAGAAGAACATAGCAATCATCTGTTCGCGATGGTTCTGCCAGACGAGGCGTCACTTATTTGTGCCGACCGGTCACGTCTTGAGCAAGTTGTAGCTCATCTGATCAGTAATGCTGTCAAGTACTCACCGAAGGGTGGTGCTGTGCGGGTGTCTCTTGAGTTGCACGATGATAAGTATGTACTCTCCGTTGTGGATGAGGGGGTCGGCATGAACGAAGAGCAGCTTGCTTGTATCTTCGATCGTTTCTATCGTGCAGACTCCTCGGATACTGCTGTGCAGGGTATCGGATTGGGCATGAGTATTGTGCAACATATTGTGCAGGCCCACCATGGTGAGATTCAGGTCGACAGCAAGCTCGGAAGTGGCACCAGCGTTTGCATCTCTCTGCCGCTGAATCCGCCAGCAGGCTACGTTGGGTGCCATCAACCTTTCTCGTCCTGACTAATTCCTGATTGACCCACTTGACTGACATGCGTTAGTCTCCAGCAAACGGGCTTTCTGCCCGTTTTTTCCGTCAGCATTAGCAGCCAGTTCATTGATACACCGACAGGTTGCTAGAAATGAAAAATAAGAAGAGGGTAGATTGAGTAACCGTTTCTTGCAGGAAATAAACAAGCGCAGAACCTTCGGCATCATCAGCCATCCCGATGCCGGTAAAACCACCTTGACTGAAAAGCTGCTGCTTTTTGGTGGCGCCATCCAGATGGCCGGGGCGATTAAGGCGCGCAAGGCGGGGCGTCACGCCACAAGTGACTGGATGAAAGTCGAACAGGAGCGAGGCATCTCCGTGACCACCTCGGTCATGAAGTTCGGGCATCGAGGCTGCGAGATTAATCTGCTGGATACGCCGGGCCACCAGGATTTCTCTGAGGACACTTATCGAGTTTTGACTGCTGTGGACAGTGCCTTGATGGTGATTGACAGCGCCAAGGGGGTCGAGACTCAGACGGAAAAGCTGATGTCGGTCTGCCGCATGCGCAACACTCCGGTACTGACCTTTATCAACAAGATGGATCGCGAGGGGCAGTATCCTCTCGATCTGCTTGCGGATGTCGAGGATAAGCTGCAGATTGAATGCGCGCCGATGTCATGGCCGATCGGCATGGGTAAGCGTTTTAAAGGAGTTTACAACCTCTATCGCAAGGAATTACGCTTATTTCGACCGGGTGAGAAGCGTCTTACTGATGATGTCCGGGTGATCAAGGACATCAACGATAGCCAACTCGATGAAATGCTCGGCAGTGCCGCCGACGAATTGCGTGAGGATATTGAGCTGTTGGAAGGCGCTGCTAACCCCTTTGAACTGAAAGAATACCTCAAGGGCAACCAGACCCCGGTCTTCTTCGGTAGCGCCATTAATAACTTCGGTGTCGAAGAGTTGCTTGATGCGCTGGTTGATCTTGCTCCTGCTCCGGGTCCCCGTCAGGCCCAGAGCCGTGAGGTGGCACCGGAGGAAGAGGCTTTTTCCGGTTTCGTATTCAAAGTCCAGGCGAATATGGACCCGGCCCATCGCGACCGCATAGCCTTTCTGCGCATTTGCTCGGGGCGCTTCCAGCGAGGGATGAAAGTTCGTCATCATCGTATTGGCAAAGATGTCAATCTATCCAAGGCGATTATTTTTATGGCCCAGGACCGGGCCAGTGTCGAAGAAGCCTTCCCGGGAGATATCATCGGCCTGCATAATCATGGCACGATCAAGGTCGGCGATACTTTTACCGACAAGGAACCGCTCAAGTTCACCGGTATCCCCAGTTTTGCTGCTGAACATTTCCGGCGTGTCCGGCTGAAGTCTCCGCTGAAAGCGAAGCAGCTGGAAAAGGGGCTGAAACAGCTCTCTGAAGAAGGGGCGATCCAGGTGTTTCGTCCATTAATCAGCAATGATTACATTGTCGGTGCCGTGGGGGTCCTGCAGTTTGATGTCACCATGGAGCGCCTGAAGACGGAGTATGGTGTTGATGCCATCTACGAAAGCGTTGATTATGCCACCGCCCGTTGGGTTGGCTGTTCTGATCCGAAAAAACTCGCTGAGTTCGAGAAGAAAAGTCAGGCGAACCTGGCCCTTGATGCCGAGGGGAATCTCAGTTATCTCGCACCCAGTGAGTGGCGGCTAGGCTATGTCATGGAGCAGTGGCCGGATATCGAATTCGCCAAGACGCGGGAACATGATTAAGTTTTGGCGATCTGTTTGACATGCAGATGAAAACAGTTATTGTTTACCGAACTCTCTACATTATGTGAGGTTTATTCTATGCTCGGGAATGTTCTAAAGAAAACATGCGATTTTATCAAAGAGGAACATGGAGCCACCGCCGTTGAGTATTCTATTATGCTCATTTTAATCGTCCTGGTTATAATTGTAGTAGTTGGTGTTTTGGGAAACAAAACAGCCAATTCATTCAATGAGTTCAATAATAAATTCAACCCCGGAAGCTGATACGCGCGGTGGGACACGAAATTGTATATTTCTCCAGATGCGGGGACTGGTTGACAAGCCAGTTCCCGTTGTTTGTTTGTTGCTCTGTCAGTGGTTTTGTTGCATGACTTTATATGAGTTTTTTCGCAAAGAGTGCAAATGAGGTGTGAATGGACAGGTCAGATTGGCGTCAAGATCGTCGGCGAGTAAAACATTTGTTGCAGGAAGAACAATCTCAAGGTGAAGTCTTTGTGCAGGGCTGGCTGCGTACTGTGCGGCGCAGCAAAGAGGTCGCTTTTCTTGCGCTCAACGATGGCTCCTGTCTGGATAACCTGCAGATTGTGGTGGGGGAAGGTTCTTCTGCATTTGCGGTTGCCAGTCAACTCGGTACTGGCGCCTGCGTCGGTGTGCGTGGCGAGATGGTGGCTTCGCCTGGCGAGGGGCAAAGCTGGGAGGTTCAAGCCGAGCAGGTTATTGTCTACGGTGAGACTGATGATCGCTTTCCCTTACAGAAAAAACGCCATGGTTTCGAATTCCTGCGCTCGATTGCTCACCTGCGGCCACGCACCAATGCCTTCGGTGCTGTATTCCGTATGCGCAGTAGTATTGCCCATGCTGTTCATTGTTTCTTCCAGCAACGCGGTTTTATCTATGTGCATACACCGATTATAACCGCCAATGATTGCGAGGGCGCCGGGGAGATGTTCCGGGTGACGACCCTGAACCCCGAGAACCCACCCCGGGTCGATGGCCGAATTGCCTGGCACGATGATTTTTTCGGTTCCAAAACCGGTCTGACCGTAAGCGGGCAGTTGCAGGCCGAGCTCTTTGCCACGGCGTTCACCGATGTTTATACTTTCGGCCCGACCTTTCGTGCTGAAAACTCTAATACCAGTCGGCATGCTTCCGAGTTCTGGATGATTGAGCCGGAGGTTGCCTTTGCCGACCTTGCGGTTAACTGTCAACTTGCCGAGGACTTCTTCCGGTTCATGGTTGAACATGCTCTGGAACACTGTCAGGAGGACCTGGCCTTTTTTAACAAGTTTATTGACAAAGGCTTGATAGCCCGACTGGAAAAGGTGGTAGGAACTGCATTCCAGTCAATGAGCTACACGGAAGCGATCGAACGCTTGCAAAAGAGTGGTCAGAATTTCGATTTTCCCGTGGAGTGGGGCTGTGATCTGCAGTCGGAGCACGAGCGTTACCTGACGGAACAGATCGTTGGTGGACCACTCTTTGTTACTGACTACCCGGAGGGGATCAAGGCCTTTTACATGCGGAGTAACGATGATGGCCAAACCGTGGCAGCCATGGATCTGCTGGTGCCGAAAGTCGGTGAGATCATTGGTGGCAGCCAGCGTGAAGAGCGTCTGGATATGCTGCAGCACAAGATGCGTTCCTTCGATATCCTCCCGGAAAGTCTCGACTGGTATCTTGATACCCGGCGTTGGGGGAACTGTCCCCATGCCGGTTTCGGACTCGGCTTTGAGCGCTTTCTGATGTATGTTACCGGTAGGGAGAATGTTCGCGATGTTATCCCGTTTCCTCGTACACCGGGGAATGCAAGGTTCTGATTAGCTTGCTGTTTTCAGGACATTCTCCGGCCGAAGATTATTTGACACAATTCCGAGCATATTGTAGAAATATCTGACAATTTTTGAAGCACTTGCGAAAAGGATACAGACTGTGCCTTTATCAACAGTAGGTAAAATAGGTTTTATCGGTGGCGGCAATATGGCCGAGGCCTTTATCAAGGGGCTGATAGGTGGCGGTTTCCTGGCTAAAGATATCTTTTTTTCAGAGCCTAATGAAAAGCGTCGCCAATTGATGGAGGAACGCTACGGCGTTTCCTGTGCTGTGAACAATATGGAGTTGGTTACGAGCAGCGACATCGTTGTTCTGGCGACCAAACCGCAGGTTCTGGATAAAGTTCTGGGGGATATTGTCTCCGTATTCAACGATGAAAAGCTGCTGATCTCGATTCTGGCCGGGATTACAACGACAACCCTGGAAGCGGGTCTCGGAGGTCAGTCACATGTGGTGCGGGCTATGCCGAATACCCCGGCTCTCACTGGCCAGGGCGCAGCGGCCCTATGCCCCGGTAAGTATGTTAATGAGGAAGATCGTCGGGTAGCCCAGCATCTGTTCGAAACTGTCGGTATTGCCCTATGGGTGGAAGAGGGTCAGATGGATGCGGTCACCGGGCTCTCCGGTTCCGGTCCGGCCTTTGTCTTCACATTCATTGAGGCGCTGACCGCTGGTGGTGTCCAGGAAGGCTTGCGGCTCGATATTGCCCATGCTCTGGCCGTGCAGACGGTGGCTGGTGCGGCGCATCTGGTCAAAGAGACTGGCGAGCATCCCGCATTGTTGCGAGAGAAGGTGTGCAGTCCAGCCGGGACGACCATCAGCGCCATCCGCGTTTTAGAAGAGCGAGG
>JAUWTX010000214.1 GCA_030614505.1 Desulfuromonadales bacterium | reverse complement strand
TCCAAGGGCCGCCGATTGAATGAATAATGGCCATCCCTGTGGGGGCTGGACTGTCGCCATCCGGGCAACAGAGACCCCTTCCATGGGCATCACCGGCACATCTTGCTGAACAGTTACAAACCAATGAGATCAGCAATATATTCGGGCGACAATAAAGGGGGGAGGCAAGGAAGTCAAGACCCCTGCCTCCCCCCTTCAGGGTGAATTCGTCCTTACCTGCAAATCCAGCTACACTGCCGATCTAATCTTTGTGCTGGTCATATATCCATGGATCGAGTATAAAGGAAACTCCTTCATACTCGGAGAATCCGGCATTGAGTTTAAAAGAAATCCAAGTTCGACCCGTTGCGTCATTCGAAGAGACTCGCTATCGGGAACTGATGCAAAGCTATCACTATCTGGGGGATCTGCCTAAAATCAGTGAAACCCTCTGGTATATCGCTACGTTAAATGACGAATGGGTCGCACTATTGACGTTCTCCGCCGCCGCCTTAAAGTGTGCTGCTCGGGATCAATGGATCGGCTGGAGTTATCGGCATCAGTATGATCGTTTAAAGCTGGTGGCCAACAATAGCCGCTTTTTGATCCTGCCACAGTGGCATCTCCCGAACTTGGGATCACGTACCTTGTCGTTGTGCGAAAAAAGAATACAAAACGACTGGCTGGGGCGTTTCAGCCATCCGCTTCTGTTGATGGAAACCTTTGTTGACCCGCAGCGCTATCATGGCACCGTCTACAAGGCGGCGAATTGGCAATGTCTGGGGCGTACCAAAGGATTTCGTCGAACCCGCCAAGGCTATAGTCCGGTTGCGCAATCACCCAAGATGGTGTTCGTTCGTCCCTTACATCCCGACGCCCAATCTCTATTGTCCCGCCCCTTCCTTGATCCTCTCTATTGCAATGGAGTGCCAAAAATGATGCTGACAGCGGATCAGATGCGATCCTTGCCCGATTTCTTCACGGATATCCCTGACCCACGTACCACCCAGGGACGACGCCACCGCCTCGCCACAGTCCTGGCGATTGCCGCAGGGGCGACACTCTGCGGGATGCGTGGATATAAGGCGATCTCGGATTGGGCTAAAAATCTCGGTCCCAAAGCTCGGGAACGGTTCAGATGCCGTTACGAGAAGGGGGTATTTATCGTCCCAAGTGAATCCAGTATCCGTAATGTTCTTATCCGCGTCGATCCAGGTCATCTCGACAGAGTCCTGCAACGCTGGAATGATCTTTATGCAGACATAGATGAAAGCCTCGCCATCGACGGCAAGACGATGTGTAATGCCATTGATAAACATGGGCGTCAGACCCATATCATGAGTGTCATCGGCCATCAGAGCAAGATCTGCCACACCCAAAAAAAGTCGGCACACTGCCGGTAGGAGATGGCGATGAGGTCAAACAAACCAACGAGATCAAGATGGCCATCCCATTACTGGATGTTATCGACATTAAAGGCAAGACGATCACCGGCGATGCACTGTTGACCCAGCGCCGACTTGCCGATTATCTGGTTGCAGACAGACAAGCTCATTACCATTTCACGGTCAAAGGCAATCAACCCGGCCTGCTCGCAGATCTCATCTTGTATTTCCATGAACGCAATGAACCTGACGCCGTCAGCGTTGATTCCGGACACGGGAGAATTGAAACGCGGAAGATCTGGACTTCAGCCGAGCTCAATGACTATCTCGACTTCCCCTGGGTCGGCCAAGTTTTTATGATCGAACGTGAAAGCATCAACAAAAAAACCGGGAAGGTCTCGAACGAAACCGCTTACGGCGTCACCAGTTGTAAGCCAGAACAAGCCGGCGCCGACAAAATCCTCAAGACCAACCGCGACCACTGGTGCATTGAAAACAGCTGCCACTATATCATCGACTGGAATTTCGATGAGGACCGCAGCCGGATACGTACTGGCTATGGACCGGAGAATGTTTCACGGCTCAGACGCTTTGCGGTCGGGCTTATCAAGTCCAAAGGGGTGCCCAGCGTGGCGCAAAAGATGCGGCAACTCGCCATGAACGTCCGTTCGGTTCTCGATTATCTGCGAATGACGAAAAATTCTTCGGCACCATGCGTGAGCTCGCGTTAGAATAAATTTGCCGTGTCGAAGATGTGGCGATCTATTTACTTCCGGGTAGGCCTTTTATAGAATGAACAGCTTTGTAGCCTGATCGTTTGTTGTCGTTTTGTTGGACGATAAATATAATAAATTTAAGGTCTTAGGATGTCTTCAGCCACTCCTCTCATGCGCCAGTACCTGGAAATCAAAGCAGATTATCAGGATGCGGTCCTGTTTTTTCGCCTTGGTGATTTCTACGAGATGTTTATGGAGGATGCCATTCTGGCATCCAGGGTCCTCGGCATCACTTTAACTTCACGAAATAAAGGGGACGAAGACGCTATTCCGCTTTGCGGTATTCCCTATCATAGCAGCCAGAGTTATATCGCCAAATTGGTGGCAAATGGTCACAAGGTAGCGATTTGCGAACAGGTTGAAAATCCGAAAACTGCAAAAGGGATTGTCAAACGAGAGGTCGTTCGGGTCGTGACGCCGGGGCTGGTGACTGACACCGAGACCTTGGAGCCGAAGGAAAACAATTACCTGCTGGCGATTGCCGGTGACGGGGAGCTCTTCGGCGTAGCGCATGTTGATATCACCACCGGTGAATTTCGTGCCACCCAGGTCAATGGGCTTTCACAAGTTGAAAGTGAACTCGGCTCATTGCGCCCGCGCGAGCTGCTCTACGCCGATTCAACCGATGGTCAGGGGTTGCAGAAAAGACTTTCCGGTATCACAGACGGCATCATGTCCAGCCTGTTGCCCGACTGGATTTTTGAAACCGATTATGCCGTTGAGCAACTCTGTACTTTTTTCGGGGTCTCCGGGTTGCAGTCGTTTGGCTGTCAGGATCTTCCTTTTGCCCAGCAGGCGGCGTCAGCGGTTCTTTATTACCTGCAGCAGACGCAAAAGGATGAACTGCGCCATATCCGTCCGTTGCAGACCTATCATACCCGTCATTTTATGGTTCTCGATGAGACCACCCGACGCAACCTCGAACTGACAGCCACCTTGCAGGACGGGAAAAAACGCGGCTCATTACTTGGCATTCTCGACCGGACGGTTACCGCCATGGGGGGGCGAACCTTAAGGCACTGGATCCACTATCCACTGATCGATCTGCAGCAGATTCTCCAGCGGCAGGATGCGGTTGCTGAACTGGTTGACGAGAGTCTGGTGAGGATTGAGCTGGTCGAAGCGCTCGATGGCGTTTACGATCTGGAGCGTTTGAACAGTAAGATCGCTATGGCCAGTGCTAATGCCAAGGATCTCTCTGCGTTGTGCGCTTCTCTTTGCAGGTTGCCGCAAATCGATGATCTGCTCAGTTGCTTTCAAAGTTCTTATCTGCAGCAGTTGCGGAAACAACTTGACCTCTTGCCGGATCTGGTTGCGTCGCTTGAAAATTCGCTGGTTGATGATCCTCCTTTTGTGCTGCGAGACGGAGGGATTATCCGCGATGGGTATAACGAAGAATTGGACGAATTACGGACCATCAGTCGCGAAGGGAAGGGCTGGATTGCTCGCTTGGAGCAGGAAGAACGGGAGCGTACGGACATCCCTACTTTGAAAGTCAAATACAACCGGGTTTTCGGCTATTTTATTGAAATTACCAATCGAAATCTTGATCGCATCCCGGAGGATTATCAACGCAAGCAAACCCTGAGCAATGCAGAACGTTTCATAACCCCGAAGTTGAAGGAATATGAAGTAAAAGTTTTGGGGGCCGAAGAACAGCTGGTGGAACTGGAATACAACCTGTTCCAGCAAATCAGGTTGCAGACTGCCGCTGAAGGTCGGCGTATTCAGCAGAGTGCCGAAACTCTTGCCGCCCTTGATACGCTCCTGGCATTAGCGGATCTGGCCCATGACCGGAACTATGTTCGACCGGACATTGATGACTCGGGAGTGATTCGGATTGAGGCCGGACGCCATCCGGTTGTCGAGGGGATGCCGCTCAAGGAAGCCTTTGTTCCTAACGATGTTGAGCTCGATACCGAGAAAAATCAGTTGCTGATCATTACCGGCCCGAATATGGCCGGCAAATCGACTTTTATGCGTCAGGTGGCTTTGATCACCCTGATGGCGCAAATCGGCAGTTTTGTGCCTGCGGAAGCCGCCCGGATCGGTGTTGTTGACCGTATTTTTACGCGGGTCGGTGCGAGTGACAATCTGGCAAAAGGTGAGTCAACCTTCATGGTCGAAATGAATGAGACGGCCAATATCCTGCGCCATGCAACCAATCGTAGTTTAATTATTCTTGATGAGATCGGGCGCGGGACCTCGACGTTTGACGGTGTCAGTATTGCCTGGGCTGTTGCTGAGT
>JAUWTX010000048.1 GCA_030614505.1 Desulfuromonadales bacterium | reverse complement strand
CTTGCCTTTGATTCAGGCGAATTTGCCGTACTGGCAGGGCCGTCGGGAAGCGGCAAGACAACCGCCCTGAACCTGATCGGTTGTCTGGATCGTCCGACTACCGGGCAAGTAATTGTCAGCGGTCTTGACCTTGGTACGGCAAGCCCCCGGGAACTAGCCGATTTCCGCCTGCAGAATATCGGTTTTATCTTCCAGTCGTACAACCTGATCCCGGTCTTAACAGCGGCAGAGAATGCAGAATTCACCCTGATGCTGCAGAGAGTCCCGAAGAAGCATCGTCGGGAGAGAGTCAGCAAGCTCTTTGCCGATCTTGGTATCGATGGCCTGGAGGATAGATGCCCGACTGACCTCTCCGGTGGACAGCAGCAACGGGTCGCCATCGCCAGGGCCATGGCAGCAAATCCCCATGTCATACTGGCCGACGAACCAACCGCCAACCTTGATTCTCATGCGGCTGAAGAGCTTCTGGATTTGATGCGTCGACTCAACCAGCAGAAAGGAACAACCTTTATCTTCAGTTCCCATGATGACAGAGTCATCTCCCAGGCAAGACGAGTGATACGTTTGGAAGACGGGTATCTTGCCGACGACACCAGTGTCACCCCATGAAGAGATCAACCTGTAAAACATTTTTCCAATTCGGTGCGACATTCTTGCTTTGGGGGATACTGTTCACCTCGACATCTTTTGCGAGAGCTTCGTTGCCGGAATGGAGCGGTTCCATCAAATCCCTCAATCTTTATGGCGAGGAGGCACCCGCTGATCTTTTCCCCGACTACCGTCTCTCCAGCAATCGGGCGCGTCTCGACATGGACTGGCAACCGGCCAAAGGCTGGAGTCTTGAAGTGTCCCTCGATCATCAATACCTCTGGAGCAACCAGTTAGAAAACTTTACCCTGCCATCCAGCGGTTACAACCGCCACGTGGACCTGGATAAAGTATGGAGGCACGGTGATCATAGTGCCAGTCGTCTGCAGGTCGACCGGTTAAACTTGAAACGACGTGCCGGGGCGATGGATATCACCATCGGTCGTCAGGCCATCGGTTTCGGGCGAATCATCGTCTTTTCTCCCCTGGATGTCATCGCCCCCTTCGCCCCCGACGCGCTCGACACAGATATCCGCAGCGGTGTCGATGCCCTGCATACCATCTTCAACTACGGGCTCGACGGACAACTCGGCGCAATTGCCATCTGGGGAGAAAAAGCCCGCTACGATTCCTTTCTGGCAACCTGGTCGGATAACCGGGCAGGTTTGGACCTGCTGATGATCGGCGGCCGATTGCGCGGACGTACCATGTTAGGTGCCGGATTGGCCGGCAACCTCGGCACGCTTGGGTTGAAAGGTGAATTCAGTATCCACAAAGGCAGAGATACAGGAGAAGCTGGTGGTGACCTGCGTGACTCCTATGCCCTTGCTGCCATTGAAAGCTGGTATCGTTTTGACAACGGTATCTCTTTGATTACCCAGTACCTCTATAATGGTCCTGGTGTCGACAACCCGGAAGATTACCCCAAAGCCCTCGCCTCAGCCCCTTTGCAGGAAGGGCTCACCTACCTGCTCGGCAGACACTACCTGATCGCTGCACCGGCCTACGAACTGCATCCCCTGGCGACAATACAAGGTCTGCTTATTTACAATATTGAGGACAGATCGACGCTGATCCGGCCAACTCTGGATCTCAACCTCGCTGACAACATTTCATTACAACTCTTCTGGACCTGGCACACAGGACAGAAACCACGGGTCATATCATCTGCCCTTCCTGCCGAGCCACGCAGTGAATTTGGTCTGCGTGGTGACAGTGGTGGTTTCTTTATTAAGTGTTTTTTTTGATTTTTCCACCTTTCGTTGCATAAATCAGAGCAGGACCGTTGCAGACCAGCAAACACCTGTTATGATTCAGAATCATATGGTTAAAACAGGGAAAAAGACATTTACAAAATAGGAGGAGGTCAGCATATGAAGTGCTTTAAGGTTGGCTTATTGACGATCCTGGTTGTAGCTCTGTCCATGGCAGGCATAGCACAAGCAGGGCAACGCGAAGGCGCATTCAGTCTTTCACCGATGGTTGGCTATCACGTCTTTGACGGGGATCAGAACACGGATGACGCCATAGGTGGCGGATTATCCCTCGGCTATAATGTGAGTAAACGGTGGGCCGCTGAGCTGGAAGTTCGCTACACCCCGACAGAAACCGACCTGAAGGAATTTTCAAGCGAGGATATCGACATCTGGACTATTGGCATAAACGCCCTCTATCACTTCAATCCGGACGGTCCTTTCGTACCTTATGTGTCAGCCGGTTTCGGCGGCACCTACTTCGATGTTGACGGCTACGATGACGATACGGACTACATGATGAACTGGGGCGTCGGCGCCAAATATTTCGTGAGCGACGATACCGCCCTGCGTATGGACCTGCGTCATATTCTCGATTATCACTCAGACCGGGAGTGGGATCGCAGAACCGGTGATCAGCTTGACCATAATTTCCTGGCAACAGTCGGCCTCTACTGGCAGTTTGGTGGGCCGGCACTTCTCCCACCACCGCCACTCGATAGCGATGGCGACGGCATCCCCGACATTCGTGACAAATGCCCTGACACACCGCTGGGCGTCATGGTTGATGCGGTTGGCTGCCCGCCGGCACCGATTGTAAAACCGAAGCCCGTACCACCACCGGTTGTGAAAAAACCTGCTCCGGTCAAGGTGACCAAGGAGATCATTACCTTCAACTTACTGTTCGGTTTCGACAAGCACGATATCACGGACGAAATGATCCCGGCGCTTGAGCAGGCCAAGATCATTCTGGACGAAGATACTGCCACGACCTTCCTGATATTAGGCCACACCTGCTCCGTCGGCTCGGACAGTTATAACCAGAAACTGTCTGAACGTCGGGCGGCTTCGGTCAAAAACTGGCTGGTCAACAATGGCATTGCAAGTGACCGACTGGAGTCCATTGGCTACGGGGAAAGCCAGCCCAAGTATGACAACAGCACAGAGGACAGTCGCAAACTCAACCGCCGCGTTGAAATTCAGACCCGTTAACAGCGACGCAGCGATTACGGAGAAACCAGACCGGTTGATTCAAATGTCACCGAAGTGGGACGCCAGTACAACTGTCGTGTTGAAGTGATTCTGGCAGTCTCCACCGCGATAACAGTTTTTTGCAGGCAACAGAAGGACGAAGGGCCGACACGATTGTGTCGGCCCTTTCTGTTTTCGCTCCAGCCCGTATAGTCCGTTACCCTCCTAGGCTAGCCCCATATACAAGCAAAAAAGCAGGAAATCTAACGCATGGATCTATCTAGTTAAAGGGGAAAATCAAATTCGAGAGGTACGCTCTGCTACCAACAGACAGGGGGCTCCGATACAATTGACAGCACGCAAGGAGAGAACCTTCCAGAGGTCACTAGGCAGAGAGCAGAAAAACTCATTAACCACAGTCCTCTCCTCACCCCCACCCGGATGTGCCGGATAAACAGTCACGGCGAGGCGACCGCCGGGAGACAACAACTCGAGGGACTGCTGTAAAACCGCCAGAGTCGAGTCAGGACGCGTCACCAGAGACGGGTCGCCACCTGGCATGTAGCCGAGGTTGGCTATAATTGCTTTGGCAGGATGTTGCAACAGTTTGTCGAGTGTACTGTGGCAGGCTTGAACCAGGAAAATGCCAGCCTGTTTCGGGATGGCCAGGTCGGCGGGCCAGCGGTTTATGGTGAAGTCATTACTCTGCAAAAGCTCTGTGGTCTGCTCAAGGGCCGCAGCCTGCAGGTCAAGCGCAACAACCTGCCCTTCTGGATCGACCGCTTTCACCAAGGCGTAGGTATCTCTTCCTTTACCAGAGGTCAGGTCGACAGCCAGTTCACCGGGTTGCAGAACTTCGCAGACCAGCTGCTGGCCCCAGAGGGCGATGCGGGTCAGGCTGGACATCAGTGGCTGGAGGCGCGTGGCGGGTGGCGAGAGAAAAACCAAGAGATTATAAACAAAACACCCTCACTTCATTAGCCCTTCTGGTGTTACAGCTTTCCGTGCCACGCGCTACTCGCTACGTGCCACGGGTTCTAACCTCATCCAAAACCTTCAACTTGCGACTGATAACATCCTTATGACCTAGGCGCAGCAGGGTAGCAAGCTGCCTGGCCAGGGCATCCTCGTGTTTATCGAGCGTGCCGTCAGCATAAATCACCCGCCAGATGCCTTCCATGACATCGAGTTTTTCTTCACGGCTGAAATGAGCGTTGATTTCACGTGCGAATTGAAAAAGATCGAGGCTTTCTTCACGATGCTGGTGGGAGTAATCGACCAGTTCAGCGACTGCCGCCGGCGAAAGGTTGAATTTACTGGCCAGCAGGTCATGAACTATTCTCGCCTCTACCGACTGGTAGTGACCGTCGCTGTGGGCAACCTCCATGAGCAGGGCACAGGTAGCGACCTGGACCCGCTCGAAGCGACTTTCCCGGGCGACCTCCCCTTCTCCCTGCAGCAGTGTCATGATGCGATTGAACATACGTTGTTCATCCTTCCTGAACCAATGATAAAAGGTGAGGCGTTAGGAGAAAATCTTATTCTTTGAACAAAAAACACCTCACGCCTCACACGCTCATATCCTTGCAGAAATTAATGACGCGGGCCTTTTCCAGAGTGATCAGACCGCCCTGAAACATCGACTCGATAAGCGGCAGAACAGCATCGATCTTTTCTTCGGTATCGACGACTTCGACAATCACGGGAAGATTACTGCTCAGGCGCAAGACGCGATCAGAATGTACTTCGTTCCGAGCACCGTAACCCATCGCCCCCTTGACAACTGTGGCCCCGGCCACGCCCTTGGCACAGAACAGCTCAACCAAGGCCTCATAGAGTGGCTTCTTTTGGTAACGGTCACTCTCACCGACAAAGATCCGCATCAGAACCATTTCTTCCTGTTTCATCATTCTGTCCTCCTTTTTACGGATTTGCAGCCGGGTTGTGGATAGTCCGACAGCCTCCCAGGATTACATCTGCCTAGCAAGGTAAATACCGACAAGTGCAGCAGCGATACAGACGGTTACATTCAGAAGGATATTCGCCCCGGCCGCTACCAGGCTGCCTTCTTCCAACAACCTTACTGTTTCATAAGAAAAGGTGGAAAATGTCGTAAAACCGCCCATAAATCCGACCGTCAAGCCGAACCGCAGTTCGGGGCTCAACAGGGTGCTGCGCAAGCTCCCCTCCATAATCAACCCAAGCAGAAGAGAGCCGATCACATTGACCGCCAGAGTACCGTACGGCAGTGTCTTGCCAGCGAGGTTATAGATCCAGCCAGAGATCGTGTAGCGAGCAATGCACCCCAAGCCACCGAATATTCCCAAGTAGAGGATTTTCAACTGATTAGTTCACCTGGCAACCTGTCGGCCCATCAATGAACAAGTTCAATGAGCTGGCTGCTAAAAACGTTTCTGATAGAAGGCGTCGAATTCATAACCACACGCCGGGCAAAACACCCTTGCCTCCTCCTTGCCAGGAGCAACGGCACAAGCGGTTAAAAGCACAGCCAGGCAAAGGCCCATAATGAAGATACGAAAGATATACATGACCGTTTCCTCCTGACATGATTTGAAAAGCAGGGTTTTAAGTGCATATTATGCGGAGAGCAGGACAAACTGTCAACTTTTCCCAACACTTTCCCTGCATTTCCTTGCATAAAAACATTCAACTTGATATATATAGTTGGCACTCCAGAGTGGAGAGTGCCAAAACTTCATTATTTGCAGGATTATGATATGAGCACGTTGAATTTACCAGTCACAACAGACACCTTTGAACATTACATGGTTCAGGTCAATCGCTTCGATCTGCTAAGTGCGGAGGAAGAGCATGACCTGGCAACCAGACACCTGCGGGATGACGATATGGAGGCTGCTCACAGCTTGATCTGCGCCAACCTGCGCTTCGTTGTCAAGGTCGCCAATGAATACCGTGGCTACGGCCTGCGCCTGCTCGACCTCGTCCAGGAAGGCAACATCGGCCTGATGCTGGCCGTCAAAAAATTTGATCCGACGCGCGGCACGCGACTGATCACTTATGCCGTCTGGTGGATTCGTGCTTATATACAGAGCTACGTCATGCGCAGCTGGTCTCTGGTCAAGATCGGCACCACGCAGATGCAGAAAAAACTTTTCTTCAAACTGGCTCAGACTCGTAACGCCCTGCGCAACCTGACCGGCACAGAGCAAATCGAGGATATCGCTCGAGAACTCGAAGTTAACGAAAGCGTAGTCGCTGAAATGAGTCAGCGCATGGGAGGTCGCGATACCTCTCTCGACGTTGAATTGATCGAGGGCGAAGGCTATACCATGCTCAACGCCCTGGCAGATAAGAGTGATAGTCAGGAAGACCTTCTGCTGGCCCAGGAAGAACAACAACTCAACAAGAAACGCACCTCAACCGCACTGGAAGTGCTGAAACCCCGTGAACGTCGCATCATCGAGCAGAGAATCCTGTCTGATTCTCCCAGCACCCTTCAGGAACTCGCAAATGAGTTAGACATCAGTCGCGAACGGGTCCGCCAAATCGAACAGAACGCTCTTCGTAAACTGCGCACAGTGATGTCTGAGCAGCCGACTGAGAGTTGCCATTAGCGTGTCATGCGAACCATCATTGTGAAGAAACAATTGACAAACAGATCCGTTTACCGTTAGTTAATGCGTTAATCTAATCTGTTGCTGAATTTAATAAACTTCACCATCATGGGCGGTCAAATGTATAAATCTCTAACTTGTTTTTTACTCCTTAGTCTCCTCTTCCTTGCCGCATGCGCACCCAAGACTGTTGTTCCACCGGCACAAAACGCCGGAGTCTATTTTCAGGAAGGTGAAGAGTTCTTCGAAAAAGGGCTCTACATGGACGCTATCGCCTCATGGGAAAAGGTCAGGGACAGCTACTATTCACCGGAACTGAACATCCTGGCTGAGTTGAAGATTGCCGAAGCTCATTTCCTTGCTGAAGAATACATTGAATCTGCAGTTGCCTATGAAGCGTTTTTACAAAACCACCCCGATCACGCACGTGTTCCTGACGTTCTTTATCAGCTTGGGCTCTCCTACATGTTTCAGATCCTTTCCTCTGACCAGGATCAGACAGCAACTAATTACGCGCTCAATGCTTTCGAAACCTTGCAGGACCGTTTCCCGGAGGACCGCCGCAAGGAGGAGAGTCAGATCTATATTGACCGCCTTCTCAACCAGTTGGCAGCCAGTGAGCTTAATATTGGACGATACTACCTGCGCACCCAATATTTCACCGCAGCGATTAACAGAATCGAAGGACTGCTGAAGAAGTATCCGAATTATTATGAGAGGGACAAGGCTTATTACCTGATTGGCCAGGCATATTTGCTGAATGGCGAAAAGGAAAAAGCAGTTGTAGCTTTCAACACACTTTTCGAGGATTATATCGGTAGCGAACACATCCTCGATGCCCAGCGCTTCATCGAAGACAATTACTGAATTACAAAGAGGTCTGCAGTCTGCCGGACAATCACTGAACCGGCTGCTACAGGATTAAAAAGCCCTTCCGCCTG
Source organism: Desulfuromonadales bacterium (assembly GCA_030614505.1). Classification (GTDB taxonomy): domain Bacteria; phylum Desulfobacterota; class Desulfuromonadia; order Desulfuromonadales; family BM103; genus M0040. The sequence continues at coordinate 3,049 of JAUWTX010000048.1, read as the reverse complement.
GAGGGGCTTTTTTCTTTTAAGGTTACACAGTTGAGAGCGGGAGTATGTATACAGCATACAGTCCATTTTCCCTTGACTTGCCGGGGTCCCCATATTATAAAAATGTTCTATTTTGTATACGGAATATTATTCTCCGTTAATCAGAAGAACAGATTCCTTCACTTAACTGGCAAGAAATTCGCCTGAGAATCAAAGATTTAGATTAGCAAGTATCAAAGAGAATTTCATCGTCGAGGCATAAGGACAGCGCTTTATTTTTGGTCTTTGTTCTCGGCAAACAATTCTAAATTCGGGAAAAAGTTCCGAATAAAATCCATTATGGAGGAGAGAAATGTCCGATTACGGTACACTGGAAAGTCGCGTTCGTCGCAAGTCCCTGCTCAGCAAGGTTATGTCAGCTGAAGACACCATCAAGTTTTTCAACCCTGGGCAGAACCTTCTTTGGTCCGGCTTCACTCCCGCCGGCTATCCCAAAGTTGTGCCTATTGCCCTTGCTGACCATGTTGAAGCCAACAACCTGCAAGGTAAGTGGAAATTTAATCTCTTCATAGGTGCTTCCGTTGGTGCCGAGACTGAAGATCGCTGGGCAACCCTCGACATGATCGATCGTCGCTGGCCCTACCAGACCGGCAAAAACATCGCCAAAGGCATCAACGCCGGCCGCATCCGCATGGGTGACAAGCACCTCGGCCTGTTTGCCCAGGATATCAGCTACGGCTTCTACACCGAAAATGGCCGCTATGATGTTGGCATCATCGAAGTTTCCGCAATCACCGAAGATTGTGGCCTGGCCCTGACCTCCTCCTGCGGCATCGTTGCCGAAGCGATTAATCTGTGTGACAAGATCATTATCGAAGTCAACACCGGACAACCTTCCTTCGAAGGCCTGCACGACATTCAGATGCAACAGAAGCCGCCGAATCGCGCACCGTTCCTGATCACTGAAGCGCACACTCGCATCGGCACTCCATACGTACCCTGTGACCCGGACAAGATCGTAGCCATCGTCGACTCCAAACTGCGCGACAAAGGTCGTGCCTTTGCAGGCCAGGATGACACTTCTGACGCAATCGCCGGTCACCTCATGGAATTCTTTGCCCACGAAGTGAAGATGGGACGCCTGCCTGAGAACCTGCTGCCATTGCAATCCGGCGTCGGCTCCATTGCTAACGCCGTTGTCGGCGGTCTGGCCAATGGCCCTTTCACCAACCTCAGCGTGTTTACCGAGGTCCTGCAGGACACCATGCTCGACTTCTTCGACTCAGGAAAACTGAACTTCGCTTCGGCCTGTTCACTTTCCCTATCAGAGGATCCAGGTTTCCCACGCTTCTTCGACAACTGGGACAAGTACTTTAACAAGTGCATTCTGCGCCCCCTGTCGATCTCCAACTCCCCTGAGCCGATCCGTCGTCTCGGTTGTATCGCTATGAACACCCCGGTTGAGTTCGACATCTATGCTCATGCCAACTCGACTCTGGTCGGCGGCACTCGCATGATCAACGGCCTCGGCGGTTCAGGCGACTACCTGCGTAACGGCTACCTGAAGATCATGCACTCACCATCGACACGTCCGAGCAAGACCGATCCCCTCGGCATCACATGCGTCGTGCCGAAGGCTCCGCATATCGACCACACTGAGCACGACCTCGACGTACTGGTCACTGAGCAGGGTCTGGCTGACTTGCGTGGTGTCGCACCGAAAGAGCGCGCCAAGCTGATCATCGAGAAATGTGGTCATCCTGAGTACAGGCCAATCCTCAACGATTACCTGGAAATGGCTTCCAAAGATTGCCTCGAGCGCGGCGTCGGTCATGAACCACAAATGTTTGACCGTGCCTTTAAGATGCAGCAAAACCTTGCTGAGAACGGCACCATGCGTATCAAGAACTGGGACATTAAAATCGATCTTTGCGAATAATCGATTGTCTCAATCTGTAACATCAAAAGCCCCGCCGGTTTCCGGCGGGGCTTTTCTTTGCAAACATATAACCAAATCAGGTTAGTGCTAAGGCGCAAAGACACAACAGCCTCGTTTCATAAAGAAGAGGGCCAAACGCATCAAGCATTCGGCCCTCTTCTTTTTTATTTGTTTTTCGCGTCCCGCGGCCCAGATTTACAATGTTTCCGCCTTATCTTTCAAATAAGAAGCAACACCATCAGCATCCGGTTTCATCCCATCATCACCCTTGTTCCAACCAGCCGGGCAAACTTCACCATATTTCTCAGTAAACTGCAAAGCATCGATCATACGCAGCATTTCATCGACGTTACGGCCAAGGGGCAGGTCATTAACCACCTGATGACGAACCGTGCCATCTTTGTCAATCAGGAAAGAACCACGGAAGGCAACTCCGGCAGCTTCGAATTCGACATCGTAGTCCTGACATATCTGGTGCTTGATGTCGGCAACCAAAGGATATGCAACAGCACCGATACCACCCTCGTCAACCGGCGTGTTCCGCCAGGCGGCATGGGTAAACTGGGAGTCAATCGAACAACCGATGACCTGGACATCACGCGATTCAAACTCCTTGATGCGCTTGCTGAAAGCGATCAATTCTGTCGGACAGACAAAGGTAAAGTCGAGGGGGTAAAAGAACAGGACGACATATTTCCCGCTATAGTCCGAGAGAGAGAAATCGTCCTTCATGGAGCCATCAGCTAAAACGGCTGTTGCAGTAAAATCAGGGGCTTGTTTTCCAACCAGTACACTCATTCGTAAAACTCCTTTTAAAGAAAAATATGATTAGGCACAACAAATATGTGCCTTAGTTTACTGACTCTGAGCAGACTGTCAAGATAAATCTGACCATTTTAGTCGTTTATATAAATTTAACCAACCGCCAGCCTCTGGACCCCAACCCCCGGCCTACTTCTTCTTACTGCGAGGATGAGCTTTGTCATACACAGACATCAGATGATCAACGCTGACCTGAGTATATTTTTGGGTGGTGGATAGTGAGACATGGCCAAGCAGTTCCTGGATGGCACGCAGATCAGCGCCGCCATCCAGGAGGTGAGTGGCGAAAGAATGACGCAGGGCATGAGG
>JAUWTX010000179.1 GCA_030614505.1 Desulfuromonadales bacterium | reverse complement strand
GCTCTGCGGGGTCTTGAAGGGTGAATCGATCAGCCGCAGCTTGCGCTGCAGGCGGGCCAGAGCGAGCATACCGTCTTCTTTAAGGGCGGTGGCGAATTCTTCGCCCGCCAGTCCGTCGACCTGATGTCCGCCGTAGGTGATGAAGTTGAAGACGAAACCAAGCTTACCCAACTCAGCGGGAAACTGGCTCATTTCTGCTTCGCTCATGCCAGTGCTATCCCAGTTGAATGAAGGCGACAGATTGTAGGCGAGCATTTTGTCGGGGTAGACAGCATGAATAGCGTCAGCGAATATTTTTGCATCGTGCAGATCCGCTGTTTTGGTCTCCATCCAAATGATGTCGGCAAATGGCGCTACCGCGAGGGATTTGGCGATGGCGTAAGGGATGCCGCCTTTGACTTGGTAATAGCCTTCAGGAGTACGGGCAATATCGCAGTTCCAGATGATGTTGAAGCCCATGCTGCGAGCTTTTTCACGCGCTTCTACGAACGATGAGTTCTCCACATAAGAGTGCCATTCCTCAACGTTCATCGGTAATTCCGTACCCTCGTCGATGTGAAAAGCCATGACATCGGCAACCGCTTCACCATAGGTTTTCAGACTGGCCTCCATCTGCCAGAACTCCAGCAAGCGTGTGGCCGCCTGGTCGAGGGCCGCATTGATGTCTGCGGTGTTTCGGCTCGGCATCGCCTTGATTGCTGCATCGATTTCTGTGGATAGGCCGGTTTTGTCAAGCCACTTGTCGGCTTTGGCATAGGTTGCATCCGAGATGCGATACATCAAATGGCCATTGATCTCTGCTACGCCCTTGCTATGGAACTGGCGCATGATCGCCAGAAAAGCGGTTTTGTAATTGGGGATATTGGTGTTGGTGGCCCCGAGGATGAAGTGGTGGTCGCGTTCGTCGCTGCGGCCATCGAGGAAAGTGGCGGCCTCCGCGTCGGTACGCGCCACAATAATCCCTGCTACCTTCATGATGTCGAGCTGCAGACGGGCGGCGTTGAGACGCTTGATCTGCTCATCCACCTGCACCAGCACCTTGCCGGCCTGATGACCGCATTTTTTGACGCCCGGTTTTTGATCCTCAATATGATAGCCCGGCACGCCCACTTCGACGAAGCGACGGATCAGGTTACGCACGTGGGCGTCACCGCCATGGCCTGTGTCTGCATCGGCGATGATAAACGGGCGATAGTCAATCACGGGGGTCTGGGCTTGCTCCTCCTCACTCATGCGCAGACGCAGAAAATACTGGTTGCGGTCTGCGGCGAGCAGTGCCCTGACCAGGGGTGCCGCTTCGTCAGGGACCTGGCTCAAGGGATAGCTGGCCAGATCTGGACCGGGGTCTTCCTTGCCGGAACCCTTGGACGAGGTGGCCCAGCCGCCCAGGTAAATTCCCTCGATGCCCACGCGTTTGATGGCGACGGCCTGACTGGGGGAGTAAGGCCCGAAGGTAGTGATCGATTCGCCTGCAGAAAATAGTTCGTGCAAGCGGTCGTAGAAGGCCGCTGCTGCGTCCCGGGCGATGGTGTAGTCAACCGCAATGGTGCCGCGCTGCTCGATGACCTGGTCGGCCGTGTAGAGTCGCAGGATACCCTCGAAGCGTGGGCTGGCGAACCAGTCGCGAGTAGTCTTAACCTCTTCAGTAAATGTGCTCATATTTCCCTCCTGGCAGCCGGTAAAGTGTCAAGATTCTCGGTGATTCGCGCTCCATCGGTCTTGAAGGCAGCCATATACCGGGTGATGCGTTCTTTGCCAACGTCCAGATCCTGGTTATTCAGATTGATGTTCAACAAGTCGATGTACCAGGGAGCCTTGGTCGGGTCTAGTACGTAGGCTTCAACAATGGCCCGAGCGATCGGCAGTGTAGTCTCCTTGGAGTTGTCGTGGACGTCGCGGTTGCCGGCTGCCAACAGCTTGGCGTGTTCTTCTTCGAGCAGGCGGGCAAAGATTTCTTCGCTAAAGACATCACCGGCTTTCAGCCCGGTTTCGGCATCATCTTCGGTAAGGGCGGCACCTTTGTGAATCCATTCCCAGAGGATGCTCAGGCGGATTTCGCCAGTTGCCATATCTTCCATCAGGTAAAGGATGTCATCATTGCCGAAGAAGTCAGCCGGTTTCAAGGCTGCGGCCTGGAGTCCCTGGCCGAAGGCGTTGCCATACTGTAGGCCCACGCTCAGAAGATTGCGGGCACCGCGCACGGTACGCGGAGCCGTCTCAAGTAGCGTTAGACCTGCTGCATCTTCGTTAGTATAGGTAAGGCGAGGGAATTCTCGGCCACTTTGATTGTCTTTGCCGGCATCTTCCCAGACTGGGCGGATAATGTGCGCCATCTTCCAATGGGCAATCCATTTGCCGCTGGCTCCTTCCTGCTGTTCGCGGACGGCACCGGCCTTGGCTTTTTTCATGCTGGCGGCGACGCCTTCTGTCGAGCCGACCGGGATGTTCGGCTCCATGCCCCCTTGCCACAGAGCAAAGTTGCCGTTGGCATCCGGTGTGTTGACGGCACGGCGTACGCGATCCTCGTAATTACGCATGTAACCGTAGGTCATAACAATCGATTCAATGTTGGGATTGATAAACTCCGGATCCCAGCAGTTGGCATCGGAGACGCTGTTGATATAGTCCCAGCGGCCGGTGTTGAAACCTACGAAATGCAGTCCTAAGGCAGCACGGATTTCCATCAACTGGAAGGTTTGCTCAAGCTGCTCCACCAGCACATAGACTTTGATGGTCCCTTCGTCGAGGCCAAGATGGCCTTCGAGAGCGGTCATCATCCTGTTCCAGAATCCGGCTTCTTCGGCGGTCTGGATTTTCGGCAGGTAGAGGACGATGGAGGAACCGGCCTCCAGCAAAGTTTTATAGTTGTTGACCACATAGAGAGTCATGTCGACGATCGAGGCTGATAGCGACTCGCCATTCAGACGAATGTGACGATCATCAAGATGCAGGCCGCGGGCGCGGAAAATCTTGGTGGTAAAATTGAGTTGGGCACGCCAGTCGATGACGATCGCACGCCCGAAGAAATCGCGGGCCCAGTTATTCATCTCTCTGGCAACCTGTTCGGCAACATCCAGGAAAAGAGGGTCGCGGACGATGGCGAGCTTGAGGCTGCGTTGGTTGTCCAGCGACATGGTGGTGATCTGGCCAAGAGCGTCCTCACCGTCGAACATCCAGCCGTCGGCGCCGGAGAGCAGGGCATAGGCGACATTGCGCAGGTTTGCTTTGACCGGAGAATTTGGCTTGGCGGCCGGACCGGTGCCCTGCAGCCACTGGCGTTGGAGGTCGTGGGGGATCACTGCGCCAACAAACTTGCCGTCGCGGGCGTCCTGGACGTTGATGCCGGTTCCCTTGATCTCGGACTCAGGGTCGAGAAAGGTAATCGGCCTGCGTTCCTTGATGCGTGCGGCACGACGATGAGTACGTTCATTCATCAGACGTTTCTGAACGGAGTTGAATTGCGCCATGTGCTTGAGTGCAGCCAGCGCCTCTGGAGTATAGATGTCAGAATAGTCTTCGGCGAGATTATCCCTGATTTGCATTCCAGAGCCCTCGTTAGTCGTTGCTGTCGTGCTCATCTGCTCCTCCTCCCTGGCGGTAAAATATTGTTTACCACTGAGGGCCAGTAGTTTTAATAGTAAACGTGACCAATTCGGTCAACTAATAGCGATTAAGAGCTTTCAGGTCAATAAATTTCTTGCATGTTTTCTGTTTTTTGCGGATCAATCAGAAGATAGCGCTTTATGCATGGCGGGCAGGGCAACGCCGAGCTTGATATCGGCACCCATCTCGCCCAGAACCGACTCGAGCGCACCAACACAAAGCAGGATATTTTCAGCACAGCTGGAATGCCCCATGAGACCGATCCGCCAGACCTTGCCTGCCAGGGCGCCAAGGCCGGCACCGATTTCCAGATTGTACTCGTTGAGCAGGCGGCTGCGAACAGCAGCATCATCAACCCCGGCGGGGATGGTCACTGCGTTCAATTGCGGCAAGCGGTCAGTTTCTTTGACAATGAATTCCAGCCCCATCGCCTCCAGGCCTGCTTTGAGTGCCAGGTGGTTTTTAAGATGGCGGTCCCAGGCGTTTTCCAGGCCTTCTTCCTTCAGAATCAACAGTGCCTCATGCAGAGAATAGAGGGCATTGATCGGCGCCGTGTGGTGGTAGGCTCGTTTGGCGCCTTCTCCCCAATAGCCCATGACCAGGTTCAGGTCCATAAACCAGCTCTGCACCTTGGTGCGGCGATTGCGGACTTTTTCCAGGGCGCGTTCATTGAAGCTCACTGGAGAGAGGCCCGGGGTGCAGGAAAGACATTTCTGGGAACCTGAGTAGATGGCGTCGATCCCCCATGAGTCCACCTTGAGCGGTGTTCCCCCCAGGGAAGTCACCGCATCGACAATGGTCAGGCAATCATGTGCTTGGGCCAGTTTCACCAGGGAGGCTACATCAGACTGTGCCCCGGTGGAGGTCTCGGCATGAACCATGGCTACTATTTTGGCGTCTGCATGAGTCTTCAGTGCCTCTTCAAGTTTGCCAATATCGATGGCCTCACCCCAGGCATCCTCGACCATGATTGGCAGGCCACCGCAGCGTTCGACATTTTCTTTCATCCGTCCACCAAAGGCACCGTTTTGACAGACGATAACCTTGTCGCCCGGTTCCACCAGGTTGACGAAGCAGGTTTCCATCCCGGCCGAGCCAGGGGCGGAGACCGGCATGGTCAGGGCGTTTTTAGTCTGGAAGGCGTACTGTAGCAGCTCTTTCAGCTCATCCATCATGTTGATAAAGGCAGGGTCCAGGTGACCGATGGTCGGTCGGGAGAGCGCTTCAAGAATGCGCGGGTGAACATCAGAGGGTCCGGGGCCCATCAGGGTGCGTATGGGGGGATTAAAAGAGCGGATTGGCATGTGGGACTCCTTATGTCTGGTTTTTTCTCGTGCTGCCAGGGCGTTGGTTGTTTATTGAGGTTACCAAGAATGATACCCGCTCTTCCTTGCGGGTCAAGAAACGTCAGCATTTCCTTTGAGTCATTAAAGAAGAAATGCTGTTCTTTTCTGCTTTGGATTTGACTAACTGCTATCGTGTGTTATG
>JAUWTX010000023.1 GCA_030614505.1 Desulfuromonadales bacterium | reverse complement strand
CTAATGAACGGTGCAATTCGCTGGATGGCGGAGAATCACGTTGCCGCCAACCTGTTAATGTTGGTGCTAATCGTCGGAGGGTTGATCCTCGGCTTCAGCATCAAGCAGGAAGTTTTTCCGGATATAACGCTTGACCGTATTCAGGTGAGCGTGGCTTATCCCGGTGCCGGTCCGGAAGAGGTTGAAGAGGGGGTCATCCTCAAAATTGAGGAAAATCTGACCGGGGTTGATGGCATCAAACAAGTCAAATCTGTAGCTGCCGAAGGTTACGGAGTCGTTACTGCAGAGATTAACACTGGCGCTGATATCGACCTGATCCTGCAGGATATCAAGAGTGAAGTCGACCGGATCATCACTTTTCCGAAGGATGCGGAAAAGCCGGTGGTCAGCAAGTTGCTCAACCGACGCGAGGTGATCTCCGTGGTTGTTTTCGGCAACTTGCCGGAACGTAGCTTACGAGAACTTGCCGAACAGATTCGTGATGAGCTTCTGCTGGAACCGAATATCACCCAGGTTGATCTGAGTGGTGTGCGGCCCTATGAAATTTCTATTGAGATCAACGAGACGAACCTGCGTCGTTATGGTCTAACTTTTGACCAGGTTGCCCAAAGGATCCGTCAGGCGTCTCTCGATCTGCCTGGCGGGACAATAAAAACCGGTTCCGGTGAAATTCTCGTCAGAACCAAGGAACGTCGCTATGTAGGTCATGAATACGCCAGTATTGTTGTTCTGACCACGGCTGATGGTACAGAGGTCACCATTGGCGATGTTGCCACCGTTAAGGATGGTTTCGAGGAGACCGATCAGTTCGGCCTCTTTGATGGCTTGCCGGCAGCCATGGCCAAGGTCTACCGGGTCGGTGACCAGAAGCCGACGGAGATTGCCGATACAGTCAAAAAGTATGTCGAGGCCAAGCGCCGCCAGTTCCCGGAATCAGTCAAACTGGCTACCTGGAACGATAATTCGGAACTTTTCAAGAGTCGTAAGGATCTCCTCGTCAGAAATGCCATGATCGGTCTGGTGCTGGTCTTTATCACTCTCAGCCTTTTCCTTGAAATTCGTCTGGCCCTCTGGGTCATGCTTGGCATCCCTATCTCATTCTGCGGTGCATTGCTCTTTATGCCTGCAATCGATGTCTCGATTAACATGATCTCACTCTTTGCTTTTATCATGGCGCTTGGCATCGTGGTCGATGATGCGATTGTCGTTGGTGAGAATATTTATGAACACCGTCAAACCGGCAAGCCCTATCTGCAGGCGGCCATTGATGGCACGATTGAGGTTGCCCAACCGGTTGTCTTTGCGATCCTGACTTCGGTGACCGCGTTTTTACCTTTACTCTTTACCAGTGGCATCATGGGCAAGTTCATCATGGTGATTCCGGCGATCGTCATAACGATTCTGCTGGTGTCGCTTGTAGAAGGGCTCTTTATTCTGCCTGCTCATCTGTCGATTGGTAAGCCGCGGCAGGCTCCAGGTGGTTTCCTGGGCATTCTCGACAAAAATCGGCGGCGTTTCGGCAGCGCTCTGCAGAAATTTATCAACGGGCCGTACCGGAAGACCCTTGATCTTTGCCTTGAGTATCGCTACACGACTGTTGCAGTTTCCTGTGCAGTTTTGATGTTTGTTGGTTTTGGTCTGGTCGGCGGCGGGATTGTCAAATTCCGATTCATGCCGGAGGTTGACAGTAATGTCATCCAGGTTGCTCTTGAGTTGGCTCCGGGCAGCCCTGTGAGATTGACAACGCAGATTCAGGAACAGGTTGTTGACGCCGGCCTCGCCATTGTTGCCGAATACGATAAAGAGCTGCCGCAGGGTGAATCCGTAATGCGTCACGTTTATTCGAACGTCGGTTCGGCAACGGCGGATCGAGGTCCGGCTGGTAACTTTTCCAGTTCGGGCGGGAATCTTGCCAGTATCGCTATGTTTTTGACCCCGAGTGAGAATCGTGAGGTGACGGCAACCGAAATTGCCAACCGTTGGCGCGAGAGGTTGGGAGAAATCGTGGGAGTGGAAACCTTAACCTTCACTTCAAGCCTGATACATCTTGGTGCCAATATAGATATTCAACTGGCTCATGAAGATTTTACCGTTCTGGATGAAGCGGCAGAACGTCTCAAGGGCATCATTGCCACATATCCGGGCACGGGTGACATTACCGACAATTACACTCTTGGCAAGAAGGAAGTTAAGGTTCGACTGAAAGCCGAAGCACGTACTCTTGGAATCACTGAAGAAAACCTTGGTCGACAGCTGCGTGGCGCTTTTTACGGCTCTGAAGCATTACGTTTGCAGAGAGGCCGTAACGAAGTTAAGGTTCTGGTTCGCTATCCTGAAGAGAGCAGGCAACGATTCTGGGATCTCGAGACCATGCGTATCAGGGTGCCGGGAGGGGGAGAGATTCCTCTGGATCGGGCCGCGACTCTGGTCGAGAGCCGTGGCTTCAGCAAGATCAATCGAAGCGACCGCAAACGGGTGATCAATGTAACCGCGACGGTAGACAGCCATACTGCAAATGCGGAGGAGGTTGTCGCCGCTATCAAGTTGACTGCTCTGCCGAAACTGATGGCTGATTACCCTGGCTTAAGTTATGACATGGAAGGTGAGGATAAGAATCGTCGGGAATCGATGGAGAGCATGTTTGAGGGCTTCAAACTGGTATTAATCGTTATTTTTGCCCTGCTGGCGATTCCTTTCCGCAGTTATTCCCAGCCGCTGTTGATCATGGTTGCGATCCCGTTCGGGATTGTCGGGGCAATCCTCGGGCATTTTATCATGGGTTACGATCTGAGCATCCTGAGTATGTTCGGTATCGTTGCCTTGACCGGCGTGGTCGTCAATGATTCATTGTTGCTGATCGACTTCACCAACCGAGTCCGGAGGAAAGGCAAGTCATCGCTGGATGCAGTTATAGAGGCCGGTCAAAGGCGCTTCCGGCCGATTCTGTTAACGTCTTTGACAACATTCTTTGGCCTAATGCCGATGATCCTGGAGACGAGCGTTCAGGCTCAGTTTCTCGTGCCCATGGCGATCAGCCTGGCTTTCGGGATCCTCTTTGCTACCGGGATGACTCTGTTGCTGGTCCCCTCTCTCTACCTGAGTCTGGAAGACGCTCGACAGTTTATAGGCCTGCAAGAGACCCATGCCGATCATCGCGTTAAGTCTGAATAGCAGTAGCCTGTCGAACTTTTGGGCTGACACGAAAAATAATCCTTTCTACGGCGACCCTCGGGTCGCCGTTGTTTTCCGTCCTTGAAATATTACTGCGTATATCGGTAAATGTTCAACACTCATTAAAACCAAAATCCGTGAATACTTGATGGATCCGGACACAAGGCAGGTCTTCAACAGTGTTGCTCGATAATACTCCCTTTCGCAAAATCAAAAAGCTGACCGGACAGGCTATCGGTGATTTCAGCTTGATCGAAGCCGGTGACCGAATCGCTGTCGCCGTCTCCGGCGGCAAGGACTCCTACGTTCTGCTGCATATCCTCGATCAATTGCGTCGTCGCGCTCCGATTCAGTTCGAGCTGATTGCGGTCAACGTGGATGCCGGGTTCGTCGATTATCGTAAAGATGTTCTGAAAAGCTATCTGAAAGACTGCGGTTTCCAGGTGCACATGGAAGCAACGGATTGCGAGCAGATTATCGAGGAGAAACGACGCCCCGGTTCTTCCTATTGTGCTTTTTGCGCCCGTCTGCGGCGTGGTGTGCTCTATACAGTGGCGGATCGACTCGGCTGCAACAAGATTGCGCTCGGCCATCATCTGGATGATTTTATCGAGACCTTGCTTCTCAATCAGTTCTACTCAGGAAAGCTGGCGGCCATGAGCCCCAAACTTGTGGCGGACAACAAGCGGCATACGGTGATTCGGCCGCTGGTCTATGTGGAAGAATCCGATATAATTAAGCTTGCCCAGCAGAATGAATTCCCGATTATTGATTGTGGTTGTCCCGTGATGGGACAGGAAGATCAGAAACGCCAGAGGATGAAACAGTTGGTAACCGAACTGCAAAAAGAAAATCGGGATTTGAAACGCAGTATGATTCGCGCTCTGAGCAATGTGCACCCGAGGCACTTAATGGATCACGAAGTAACCAAGCGGATGGGATCAGGAGCCTGATAATCGTCCCAGATGAGCAGGAGACCTTATGGCTGAAGCCCGGGGACAAGGACAAACTCCACAGAGATCGGATGATTCTCTCAAGGTTGAATTGGCAGGAGAGGTCCAGAAACTGCTCATGCCGAAAGGCTCGCCCCTGTGCAATTGGTGTTGCATGGCGGCCAAAAACCGCATGGCTGATGTCCTTGGCGGCGATTTTTACGATTTCATCGAGCTCGACAGTGGTTGCCAGGTACTCTTTGTCGGTGATGTGACCGGTCATGGTCTGCATGCCTCGGTGGTCATGTCGCTGGTTTACGGTTTTATCCATCGTGCCGCCCAGGAAGAGTGCAGTCCGCATGATGTGGTTGCCGACCTGAATGTTTTTTTGCGAAAATTTGCCCAGCGTTCGGATCGTCTTGACCATTTTTTTTCGGCAACACTCTTTTTTAGCGTCATCGATCCACGCACTATGACAATGCACTACATCAACGCCGGCCACCCCGCCGGGTTGGTGCGTCGCAAAGGTGACCTGATTCGACTGCCGGCAACAAGTCACCCTGTCGGCTACTTCGAACAGGCCGAATTTCAAGTGGAAACGTTCCAGTTGGAAGCCCACGATCGGTTGCTGCTATATACCGACGGCTTGGTTGATAGTAGTGACCCGCAAGGAGAAATGTTCGGTACTGAACGGCTTGCTGAGGCTTTTCGCAGACTTAATGGTGATCATATGGTATTTTTGGAACGGCTCTTTACAGAAATCAGGGATTACATGGCCGGACAACCACCATTTGATGATTGTACGGCGATATTGATTGATTTCCATGGTACTATCCTGAGTCCACAGACAAGTGGTGAATAAGCAGACAAAGAGCGAATAATAAGTGGTGCTGCCAGTACTCACGGATTCTGGCTCCTATTAAGCAGGGGATAGCGACAAGATGTTATTAGGGGGAAAACAAGCTGATATCAAGCAGGTTGCGGTTGTGACTCGCAACCAGAAGTTCAATAGACTGCTGAGCAGAATCCTGGACGATTGGAAGTTCTACACCGTTGATGATCTGTCTGCGGCGAAAGTCATTTTTGCTGAACGAGGGCTTGAGTTGCCGGCACACGATGCTCAGGTGGTCTGGTTGACACCCCTGCCGCTTTCGGAGGGAAGTTTCCTGACAGTCCCAATCTCATTAACCCGTCTGTATCATTTGCTCGAGATTCACTTGTTTCCGACACCCCGACGCCATATCCGTGTTGCCATGGAAGCAGTCGTTGATTTGAAAATTGAAAACGACTGGCAGGAAGGTCGCCTGCTCTCTCTCTCCAACCGTGGCGGACGCATTATCTGCACGAGCGAAATCCCGCGTGGCAAGTTGTTGGATATAGAGGTGAAATTGGCGGGCAGGGTTCTTAGAATGCCTTCTGAGGTTCTGTATTGCATTCCAGTTGGAGATTCTCCAAGCCGGGTGCAGCCTCAAATTGGAGTGCTTTTCAAGTCATCCGATGATCACACTCTCGACTTTCTACGACGTTTCATCGACAAGACCAGTATCGAAAGTGCCTGTGTCAGGGAGAATATTCTGCTTACCGATCCCTGTGTCAGTTGGCTCGACGTGCCGGCAGATCTCTAATACCTCAGAATTAACTGACAAAACCAACTAACAAAGCCAACTAACAAAGCCAACTAACAAAATCAACCAAACGGGCAACCAAACGGGCACTCTGCTCTCAGCTGAATATTTTTTCGAACAGACCTTTTTTTTCTTTCCCGATTTTTTTCTTGCGCATATCCATCAATCGCAGCTCACGTAGAGCTTCGGTGCAATTTGGGTTGCACTGGATTGCCCGTTCGAAACGACGTTGTGCTTCCTTCTCGTTGCCCTCATCCTTGCAGATGTAGCCCAAGTATAAGTGTGCCAGGCTCAGTTTTGGGTTCAACTCAGTTGCCCGCATCAGCTGCTTGCGGGTGTTGATAATCACATCTGTAGTATTGGGGTTGGATTTGTAGGCTGACCACGCCTGATACATGAGATATTCCGCTTCATTGAGGTTCAACGCCAGCGCTTCGGCAAAGGCTACCTGGGCTTCGTCATATTTCTTGACCCGGAAGAGAACCATGCCCTTTTGAAATGCTGTCTCTGCCTGAAGAATGGTTTCCAGACTGGTCGTTGATTTAGGTGATCCATCTTTGCGATCATTGATATAACGCGCCTTGGCGGTCACATCGCTCAGTGTCTCATGAGCATCGCTGATGCGTTGGAAGAGAGCATTGACTTTATCTTTCAGATCAAGCAGGACGTCCTGCTCAAAAAAGCGATCAGGGTGATATCGTTTGACCATGCTGTAATATGATTTGCGTACTTGCTCACGGGAGTCTGATTCACTTACGCCGAGGAGTGTGAAGTAGTTTTGTCCCATCATCCAGGCATAGTCCTTCAGGAAGGTTTCCCGCCGAGTACGGATATCCTCCGCTTCGTCGCAACCGGAATTGTCGGTTGCCCTCTCCGGTTCGAGTCGTCCCACCAGTATTCCTGTACTCAGGAGAGTGGCCAGCAGCGGTTCGGCCTCTTTTCGTGACAATAGAAATTGTTTGAGGACATCGCGTAAGGTGGTCTCTCCCTGGCAACTTGCCATGATGCGTTGTTCGCCGGCCGTTAGTTGGATCTCCTGGAAACGGTAGAGAGGGTTCTCGGCTTGTTGCAGGTAGAGATCAAGGTGCGGTTCGAGCATTTTCAGGATCTGGTCGCGACTGGCATATTCGCGTAATCCCTGCAGAATCAGGTTGGCTGGCGACAGGTCAATGCTGGTCACTCCCTGTTTAAACTCACGCGCCTGTATGAAACGGTATTTGCCCTCCGGCCAGGAAAAGATATCAAGGAGTTTTTCTAATACTTGGTTGCGCAGAATATCGTTCAATTGCTGAGGAGTTATCAGCCCCATTTCGATCAGGGCCATGCCGTGGCGTTGCCCCTTTTTCCTTGCAGCTTCGAGAGATTCTTTCAGACTCTCGTCGCTGAGATGCCCGGCGCGTACAAGGATCTGGCCAAGAAACTCTCGTACCAGGTTTGAGCGTACGAAAATCGGATAGCCATTGCGGATATAGATGACCTTCTTGATTTCGTTATTCTCCAGATGCAACAGTCCGGTTGCGCGCAGGCTGTAGAGGTTGTGCAGGATGCGGGGCAGAGAGGTCTCCGCTAGTTCTCCCTGAACGCTGAGACGTTCTGAGCCTGATGTTGCTGTTGGAGCGCCGATCAGGGTATCAATCTTCTCGTGAAGAGTTTTCAGAGGAAAAGGTTTGAGTAGATAATCTGTTGCTCCGTACTGCTCGCGGGCATCCCGGATATGGTCCGCCTGTTTGTAAAAGGCGGTCATCATGATAATTGGAAGTTCGCTGGTCTTAGGCAGGGACCTCAGTTTTCGGCAGAGTTGCAGACCATTGGTCCCCGGCAGGAGAATGTCCAGAAGGGCCAGATCAAAATCGTGGTTATCCAGTTTCTGCAGGGCTGCTTCGGCATCTTCAAAGTTGTGGACTGTGTAGCCATGCAGGCGCAGGGACTCGGAGAGAAAACGCCGGATATTCGGGTCGTCATCGACAATCAGAATGTGTTTGCTGTCCCCCTCCGAACTCATGTCAAGCATTCTCCGTGTGATTCAGAATGTGGTTAAATATCTCTCGGATTGTCTGGGTTGTTCTGGCATATTCCTCAAGGAACAGTTTTGCGGGTTGTCCTGTAGTGTCGGGATAACCAAGATGCCGTGCCAGTTTTGCCAGGTATGCAGGTTCCGAGGCCAATTCGTTAACAGACTGGTCGTGTACCAGTCGTAGCTTATTTTCCAGGCGACGCAGGAACTTGTAGCCAGTGACGAGGCTCTCATAGTCCATTTTCGAAATCAAGTTTTCGCTCTGCAGGATGTGCAGGGTATCCACTGTGTTTCGACAGCGTAGCGCCTGCTTTTCCTTGCCGTGACACAATTGCAGGTATTGGGCAATGAATTCAACATCAACCATGCCGCCTCGGCCGGTTTTGATGTTGCGGCGTTGCTCATTTTCTTTGCCGAGCTCTTTTTCCATGCGCTGCCTTAAACGATAGATCTCTTTAGCAAAATTATCCGGCAGGGGTCGTTCGTAGACGATTTCGGCAGTCAAGGCATCATAGTTTGCCGCCAATTCTGCAGAACCTGCGACCACCCGGGCTTTGATCAGTGCCTGTCGCTCCCATGGCGCTGCAGTACTCTCGTGGTATTCACGATAGGCCGGCAAAGACGATATCAGCTGTCCCTGATTGCCTGATGGTCTCAATCGGGTGTCGATTTCGTAAACGTATCCTTCCTGAGTCATTACAGTCAGAATGGAAATGATCTTCTGGGCCAGTCGGACAAAGTACTGCTGATTGGTCTGAGGCTTGAACCGCCCCGGATCGGTCCCCTCAACCGGCTGGGTTTTCCCTTCTCCTTCGTAAATAAAGATAATGTCGAGATCGGAATGATAATTCAGTTCCATCCCGCCGAGTTTTCCCATACCGACGATCGCGAATTCCGCTTCATGGGCTTCGCCATTGTCATCTTTACAACAGGGCAGGCCGTAACGCTCAAGTAACTCTTCACGGGCAATGATCAGGGTCTGCTGCAGGCAGGCATCAGCAACCAGCGAGAGCTGGCGTGTGGTCTGCCCTTGAGGTGTATGACCGTGAATATCGTTAAGAGCGATACGCAGAAATTCCTCGTTGCGGAAGCGGCGCACAGTGTTCAGCTTGTCTTCGTAATGAGACGCGTTATTGAGATGCCCGGACAACTCTGCGGTGAGATCTTCAGCTTCCTTGACATTCTGGGCATAGCTTCTCGAAACCAGTGAGTCGAGAACTTCCGGGTGCTGGATAAAATTGCGCGAAAGAAACTGGCTGGTCGCAAACAGGGCAGCCAGGAGTTTGATGATTTCAGGGTTCTCAGCGAGCAGGGCATAGTAGGTGCCGCGAGCCCGTCGACAGCTTTCCAGAAACTTTTCCATATTCGCCAGAGCCATCGGTGGATCCGGGCTGTGCATGACTTCCTGAAAGAGTAGCGGCGCGATCCGGTCAAGCTGTCGGCGCGCCCGTTCGGTTAAGTAGCCCTTGGTACCACCTTGCTGCAGGACCATTAAACTCTCATAAGCTGCCTCCGGCGGGCGAAAGCCTTTTTCTTCAAGGATATCCATGCAGAGATCCGGGTCTGCGTCAGTGTCAAAAAGAAAAGCAACCTCGGGGCTTACCTGGGATGGCAATTCTTCTTCACTGGTATAGAACAAGTCGCGGAATATGGCGGTGACCTTCTCTCTATGCTGCTGCAGGACAGACATGAACTCATTTGAGTGAGCGAAGCCACACCGTCTGGCCAGGGCCGTGAGCTCTTCGGGGCGGGTCGGCAGGTTATGGGTCTGTTGCTCGTGAACCACCTGGATGCGATGTTCCGTGGTACGCAGGAAGCGGTAGGCTGCACTCAGGTCATCCCTCTCCTCGGTGGTAACCAACGCTTCAGAGCAGAGAATTTGCAAGGCCAACAGAGAGTTGCGTTCACGCAGGAGGGGCTTTTTCCCCGCATTAATCAACTGCAGGGCCTGAATGAAAAATTCAATTTCCCGGATACCACCATGCCCCAGCTTGAGGTTCAGGTCGCCCTCTTTTTCGCGCGTGAGACTGCGGTCGATTTTTTGTTTCATTATCTTGATGTCATCGATCATGGCGTAATCAAGGTGCCTGCGATAGATGAATGGCTCAAGGCGTTGCAACAGCTGCTCGCCGAGCGCTTTCGATCCAGCTACCGGACGGGCCTTGAGCATTGCCGAACGTTCCCAACTCTGCCCCCAGCTCTCGTAATAAATTTCTCCGGCAGCAAGGGAGTTGGCCATCTCGCCGCTGTTGCCTTCAGGGCGCAAGCGCAGGTCGACGCGGAAGACGAAGCCGTCTTCGGTCGCCTGGCCGATTGCCTTGCTTATCAGCTCCGAAAGTTTTATGAAATATTGGTGGAGTGAAATACGGTTACGTTGACCACGAATAGGGTCGGCAATCCCTGCAGTCTGGCCACGGTCCGAGCTGTAGAAGTAGATCAGGTCGACATCTGAAGAGAAGTTCATCTCACAGCCGCCGAACTTGCCCATGCCGAGAATGGTGAACTCGGCCTCCTCCACCGGTTCTCCTTCCTCAGAATCGAGCAGGGGGAGACCGTATTCAGCCTGCAACTGGAGGCTACAGACTTCGAAGGCTCTTTGCAGCGTCGCGGCGGCCAGGGACGAGAGCTCGGCTGTGACTTCTTCAAGTTCCGCCAAGCCGCACAGATCACGACCACCGATGCGTAACATCTCCTGTCGTTTGAAGATGCGCAGACCTTTTTTCATCGTAGCTGTATCTGCATCGTCAGCGATTAGCCAGCGCAGCTCTGTACACATCTGTTCTTCGGTTTTTGTGTTTTTAATATAGGACTGAATGAACAGGTTTTCAAAAAAGCTGGCGCGGCGGCAGAGAATGCCAGCCAGAAAAGGCGAGGCACCGAGGATTGTCAGTAATTGCTTTGCGGACTCTGTCTCTTTAAGAACAGTCAACATGCGCTCTGTTTTGACTGTCCCACTCAAACGTTCGAGATTGTTGAGAGCAAGATCAGGCTCAGCGGTTGTTAGTGCTAAACGTGCAAGAGTGATAAGAAGTTGAGGCGTTTTTAAGTTCTCCTGCAGAAGAACAAGGTTGGTTGCTGTCTTCGCCGGTTCCGCAAAACCGGCTGTGTGTGCGGTGACAGCAAGACCCGCTTCATCACCGGAGACGAGCTGTTTAAACCATATCGGAGCCTCTGCAAAAGTCATCAGGTCGATTATCTGCCTTTCCGGACGAAAGCTGTCAGTTGTTCTGTATAGTTATCCTTAACGGCACCATGTTCCGTGATGATAGCACTGATCAGTCGGGCAGGGGTTACGTCAAAGGATGGATTAAGCACAGAGATCCCGGAAGGTGCCAGTTGCTGCTCGCCAACGTGGGTGACCTCACGAATATCACGTTCTTCGATCGGGATCTGTGATCCGTCAGAGATCTGCAAATCGATTGTTGAAGTCGGTGCCGCAACATAGAAAGGAATGTTGTGCTCTTTAGCGAGTACGGCGACCGTGTAGGTACCAATTTTGTTGGCGACATCGCCGTTGGCAGCGATTCGGTCGGCACCGACAATCACAGCATCAATCAAGCCTTTGGACATCAGATAGCCGGCCATGTTGTCGCAGATCAGGGTTGTTTGGATATTGTCCCGCTGCAGTTCCCATGCGGTCAACCTGGAGCCCTGCAGGAAGGGTCGCGTTTCATCGGCAAAGACAGCGACCTGTTTGCCGGCAGCTACTGCAGCACGGATGACCCCCAAGGCTGTGCCGTAGCCGCCGGTGGCCAGAGCGCCCGCATTGCAATGCGTCAGGATGCGCACCTGGTCCGGCAGGAGTGCCGCGCCATGACGTCCCATGCTCATGTTGACACGGATGTCTTCTTCGTTAATGGCCATGGCCTCATACTCGAGACCGATCTTCAGGTTGCCGACCGGCTGATCGGGGTTGGCGCGCACCAGGCTCTTCATGCGCTCCAGAGCCCAGCAGAGATTGATCGCCGTTGGTCGAGTTCCGGCCAGCACCTCACAGACCTGATTGAACTCACTGACAAAACCGGCATGATTCTCAGCCTTGATGTCGCGGGCGCCAAAGAAAGCTCCATAGGCAGCGGTGATGCCTATGGCCGGCGCGCCGCGGACCACCATGCTGCGAATCGCTTCGGCGACCTCCTGGTAATCAGTGTACTCAAGCCAGACTTCTTCGGTGGGCAGACGGCGCTGGTCTATAAGGCTCAGGACAGCATTGCTATATTTGATTGGGCGAATGCCGCCATCACTGGAGGAAAAGCTACAATTACTCATTCTTCAGTTCCCCGTAAGTTTCTTCTTCAATAGTTGATTAACTATGCCGGGATTGGCTTTGCCTTGACTTGCCTGCATGACTTTGCCGACGAAGAAGCCGATCAGTTTGTCTTTGCCGGCCAGATATTCGGCAACCTGATCCGGGTGGGCCGCAATTGCCTTATCCACCAGGCTTTCAATTGCACCTGTATCGGTAACTTGTTTGAGGCCTTCCGCTTCGATGACCTGATCAGCAGTCTGGCCACTTTGCCACATTTTTTCAAAGACGGTTTTGGCAATCTTTCCGGAAATGGTTTTGTCAGCAATCCGCGCCAGAAGGCCGGTGAGAAGCTGTGGTGATACTGGCCCGTCGGCAATGCTGGTCCCGGTTTCCTTGAGCTTACGCAGCACGTCACCCATGATCCAGTTGGCACAGGTCTTGGCGTCCTTGGCAAGGGCAACACACGCATCGAAATAATCAGCCAGGCCACGATCAGCAGCGAGGACTTCGGCATCATAGGCCGACAGTCCCAGTTCTTCGACAAAGCGGTTGCGCTTCGCATCGGGCAACTCGGGAAGAGTGGTACGTACTTCTTCAATCCAATCCTGACTGATCACCAGCGGCACCAGGTCGGGATCGGGGAAATAGCGGTAGTCGTGAGCCTCCTCCTTGCTGCGCATGGAACGGGTCATGCCGGTATTGCTGTCGTACAGTCGGGTTTCCTGGACGACCTTGCCACCGCCTTCTATCAGGTCAATCTGGCGTTCCACCTCGTACTCAATCGCTTGTTTGATGAAACGGAAAGAGTTGATGTTCTTCAGCTCTGCGCGAGTGCCGAATTCTTTCTGGCCGTAAGGACGTATCGATACGTTGGCGTCGCAGCGGAAACTACCTTCTTCGAGATTACCATCACATACACCGAGATAGACCACTATCTGGTGCAGCTTTTTCAAGTAGGCAATCGCCTCGTCGGCCGAACGCATGTCAGGTTCCGAGACAATTTCCAGCAATGGCGTGCAGGCCCGGTTGAGATCGACCAGAGAGTTCCCGGAAGTCTCCGGAGTGTCACCATGAACCAGTTTTCCGGCATCCTCTTCCAGATGGGCGCGTGTGATGCCGATACGTTTGCTCTCACCGTTTTCAAGATCGATGTCCAGCCAGCCATGTTCACAAACCGGCAATTCGAACTGCGAGATCTGGTAACCTTTCGGCAGGTCCGGGTAGAAGTAGTTCTTGCGCGCGAAGATTGAGCGTGGTGCGATCCGGCAGTTGGTTGCCAGTCCGGTCTTGATGGCAAGCTCTACCACCCGCTGGTTGAGGACCGGCAGAGCGCCCGGCAGGCCCAGACAGACCGGGCAGGTCTGCGAGTTGGGTGTCTGACCAAACTCTGTAGAGCAACCACAGAAGATCTTGGTTTTGGTGGTCAACTGGGTATGTACTTCCAGGCCGATGACTGTTTCGTATTTCATTGAAAACCTCGTGTTCAGAATTCAGAGGTCAGAATCATGAAGAGAGCGGTTCGCTTTTCTCTCATGTATTCTGTCTCCTGTATTCTGTCTCCTGTATTCTAAATATCCGCTTTTTTCTTGTGCCATTCCGTTGCCTGCTCGAAAGCATGCGCTGTGCGCAGGATGGTTGCCTCGTCGAAAGGCTTGCCGATCAGTTGCAGGCCGATGGGCAGTCCGTTTGCGGAGAAGCCGCAAGGCAGGCTCATGGCACAGGTGCCAGCCAGGTTGACCGGGATGGTGTAAATGTCCGACAGGTACATCTGCAGGGGATCGTTGAGTTTCTCTCCCAGCGCAAAAGCCGGGGTTGGGGCTACCGGTGTCAGCAGGGTATCGACCTTTTCGAAAGCGTCTAGAAAATCCTGGCGAATCAGGGTTCTGACTTTCTGGGCCTTGAGGTAATAGGCGTCGTAGTAGCCTGAAGAGAGCGCGTAGGTGCCGAGCATGATGCGTCGCTTGATTTCCGCACCGAAGCCGGCTGCCCGACTCTGCATATACATGTCGATCAGATTTTCAGAATTGTCAGCGCGCAGGCCGTAGCGTACACCGTCGTAGCGAGCCAGATTGCTGGAGGCCTCTGCAGTGGCAATCAGGTAGAAACAGGCAACGGCATAAGCGGTGTGAGGCAGAGAAACCTCGACAATTTCAGCACCGAGTTCCCTGTATATTGCGACGGCCTGTTCAACTGCCTTGCGCACGTCGTCGTCCAGTCCCTCGATGAGATACTCTTGTGGCAGGCCGATTCTCAGGCCCTTCAGGTCGCCGGCCAGGTTGGCCTGGTAATCAGGAACAGGTGTGTTCACCGATGTGGAGTCGGCTGGGTCATAGCCTGAAATTGCCTGTAGCAGCAGAGCACAGTCGCGGACATCCCGGGTGATCGGGCCTACCTGGTCCAAGGAAGACGCATAGGCAACCACCCCGTAGCGGGAGACCCGGCCGTAAGTCGGCTTCAATCCGACCACGCTACAGTATGCGGCTGGCTGTCGGACCGATCCGCCGGTGTCGGTGCCTAGTGCCGCTGCCGCCTGGTGAGCTGCGATACAGGCGGCGCTGCCCCCTGATGAACCGCCCGGAACGTATTCG